>DASVCM010000709.1:0-7302 GCA_036381635.1 Lacipirellula sp. | reverse complement strand
CTGGTCCAACTACCACGCCAACGCCGGGAGCTGGGTGCGGATGGCCCGCGAATGGGACGGCGTGTTTGGGCCCTACGATCCCGAGAGCAAGACGACCACCGTCGGCGGAAAGCCGCAACTCCCGCCCGTGCCGATCAGCCGGATCATCGACGGGACCAGCCATACGGCGGCGTTCGCGGAAATCGCCAACGGCTACGGCAACGATTCGGGATCGCCCAAAGACCCGAAGGCGGATTGCTTCGAGCGTCCCGGCGTTCCAACGTCGACGCGCGAGGCCGCTCGCGCCAACATCGCCGCCGCGAACTGGCAGACTTCAAACGTTCCCTGGAGCAACGCCTGGCGATGGCGCGGCTACCCCTGGAGCGAGGGGACGATGTGGCGCTCCTGGTACAACCACCTGCTGCCGCCCAACGCCAATTGCTGGAAGCCGTGCACCGGCGACGGATGTTGGTGGGACCTCATCTCGCCGCCCAACAGCTACCATAACGGCGTCGTCAACGTGGTGATGTGCGACGGGAGCGTACAGAGCGTCGCGGATGACATCGACGTCGAGGTGTGGCTCGAGAACGGCACCCGCGACGGCGTCATCATTCGGTAGGTGGCCAACCCGCCAACGGAGTTGCATTGTACACCGTTGATTGCTCATCTCTCCAAAGGCTCAAAGCATGTCCTCAATGAGTAATTCGTCTCCGGCGCGAATCCCTGCCGCGGCATCGATTCTGATTCTATGCGCTGCGATGGTTGTGGGATGCTCCGAGACGCAGCAGGAAGCGCCGGTTCAGGACATCGAAAAAAGCCGGCAGCAGCACATCGAGATGATGCAGCGCGAAACCGGCCAGCTGCCAGCCGCTGACAATCGGTAGCTACGGCGTTCGATCTCGTTGAACTGTTGTCCGCCCTACGCTTCCACCGGCCCCGTCACGCCGCCGGTGAACTTCTCGTCGTCCGCCGCATGGCCGGCCAGCACCTCGGCCTTGTACCCGCCGCGGGATTTGAAGAAGGCAATGAGCCCTAGGTAGCAAACGCACATGATCGCCGGCAGCACGGCGATCTTGGCGAGCGCCTGTTGCTTGGTCTGGCCCTGAATCGCGTTGACCTGCTGCTCGACCGTCTCGGGCAACTCGGCCACCTTGTTCGCATCGATCGCTTGATAGTCGAAGAACAACCCCGTCTGCTTGGTCGTCAGCTCCGCATGGACTTCCGGCAGCTCTTGCGCGACCGCGGCGCTGAAGTCGAGGTCCTGCAGCGTGCCGATGGCCGGGCCGCCGATCGTGCCGATGGCGATCATGCCGACGCCGGAGATGGCGTTCAAGAGTAGCGCGCCGCCGCGCGGGTATTGCTCGGAGACAACCCCCAGCGTGGTCGGCCAGAAGAACGTCTTGCCGATGCCGTAAAGTGTGGCCGCCGCCAGCAGCGGGCCGAACAACGGTTGGGCGTTGCCCAGCCAGTAGAGCCCGCCCGAGGCGATCGCCGCCGACAGTGCGAGCAGCCCCAACGGCGAAATGCGATGCACGATCGGCCCCGCGAAGAATCGCAGGACAAACATGATCGCCGAGGTGTAAACCAGGAACAACGTCCCCTTCATCTCCGGCGTGAGTGTCGCCCCGGCGCCTTCCGCGGCGGCGCCCGGATCGGACAGCACCGACTTCATGATGTCCTGAATCCACAGGTCGGTCCCCAGCTCGGTCGTGGCCAGCAGGAACATCACCAGCATCAGAAACACGAACATCGGCCGGCCAAACGAAGGGATGACCAACCCAAACGCCGCCGCCGGCGCCATCGCGATCAGCAGGGCCAGCCACAGCTCGATCGGCGGCAGCCCAAACACCTTGAGCATCTGGCTGACGCCCATGATGATCAGAAACGAGACGATGTACGCGCTCCCCCAGCCGAACTCTTCGAGCATCGTCCGGTAGCTCACACCCGCTTCGACCCGCTCCTGCTGCGGGAATCGCTGCCCGGCGAGCAGGACGCCGTAGCCGAGGATCGGCAGCAAGAGGACGCCCATCTGCCACTGCCAGAGCTGGCCGGGCAGACGATCGCCGATTTGCTCGCCGCCCCACAGGACGGCGATCGACAGCAGCCCGCCCAGCACCAGCCCGCCCGGCCAACCAGCGTGCAGGATGTTCAGCCAGTGCGTTTTGTTGTCCTTGTACAGCGTGGCGACCACGGGGTTGATCACCGCCTCGACGGCGCCATTGGACAGAGCGTAAATGAAGGTCGCCAGGTAGAGCACTTGGAACGGCGTCCCGAACGGGACGTAGGGAGCGAAGATCGTGAGCAGCGCCGAAGCCAGATGCCCGACGAACGCCAGGCCCATCGTCGTGCCGTAGCCGATGCGATCGACCACGAGGCTCAACAGGATGATCGAGATCGCGAACGGATAGAGGCCGACGCCGCCGATGATTCCCTTCTGCTCCTCGGAGAGCTCGAACTGGGCTTCCCAATCGCCGAGCACGGCCCCGCGAACGGCAAACCCGAACGCCGTGGCCACCAGGCCGATGAAGCACCCCAGGAATAGCCGCCGCGAGTGGTTGTTGTCCGCCATATCAATCTCTGGAGAAGGTTCGGCGCTCAGGGCGCGAAGATTAACGAATGCGAGAAGTGCCGAGCAGTATAGCCATGCGGCGAGTGTAAGTCCAAGGTCGGCTAGGACGCCAATCAGAAATCCTACTCTTACTCTTACTCCTACTCTTACTCGCATTTAGGTCGAGCCAATTCGAGCAGGAGTAAGAGTAAGAGTAGGAGTAGGATAAAGGCGGGCCGCCAGTTGCATGCACCGTCGTGGCATGGCATGCTGATGGTTCAGCCCCGTATCCCGTGTAAGCCCTCAAACTCTTCCGGAGCGTTAACATGCTGCGAACCGTTACCCTTGCTCTGGCCGCCCTCTGCCTATTGGCATTCGCTCGCCCCGCTGCGGCTCACGTTCATGCGTTCGACTTCGGCAAGACGGAGGACGGCAAAGAGGTGCGGATCTACCACATCAAGGGGAACGGCGGCGTCAACGTGCGGATTCTTACCCGCGGGGCGACCCTCTGCGGCGTCGATGCGCCGGACAAGGACGGCGAGACGGCCGACGTTGTCTTCGGCTTCGACGACATCAAAGGATACGAGTCGGAGGCGAACCAGTACTTCGGCCCCGTCGTCGGCCGGTATGCCAACCGGATCGCCAAGGGCAAGTTCACGCTCGACGGCAAGGAGTATCAGCTCTTTACCAACGACGGCCCCAACCACCTGCACGGCGGCAACGGCCGCAGCCTGGATAAGGTCGTCTGGAAGGCCGCGCGGTTCCCGAAGCCGGAAGACGAAAAGCCGACCGACACCGAGCGGGGCGTGAAGTTCTGGTACACCAGCCCCGACGGCGAGGAGGGCTATCCCGGCAACCTCAAGTGCACGGTCCGCTACACGCTGAACGACGACAACGAGCTGAAGATCGAATACACCGCGACCACCGACAAGCCCACGGTCATCAACCTCACGAACCACGCTTACTTCAATCTAGGCGGCCACGGGTCGCCGACGATCAACGAGCATGTGCTGACGCTCAACGCCGACCAGTACACGCCGGTCGACGACACGCTGATCACCACTGGCGAAATCAAACCGGTCGAAGGCACGCCGCTCGACTTTCGAGAGGCCACGGCCATCGGCAAGCGCGTCGAGGAGCTGACCGAGACTTCAACCAAGGGCTACGATCACAACTTCGTGATTAATCGAGACGGCGCCGCCGACGGCGAGTTGGTGAAGGCCGCCGAGCTCTACGACCCGAAGTCGGGCCGCACGCTCACCGTGCTGACTGATCAGCCGGGCGTCCAGTTTTACGGCGGCAACTTCCTCCACGGCCAGCAGGGCAAAGACGGCAAGATCTACGCCCACCGCAGCGGCTGCTGCCTGGAGACGCAGGTTTATCCCGATTCGCCGAACAAGCAGGACGTCGAGGGCTGGCCAAGCTGTGTGCTGCGCCCCGGCGAGACGTACAAGCACACCTGCGTGTACAAGTTCGGGGTGAAGGAGTGAGTGAAGGCGAGCCTTACTGCTGATCGCCGCTTAAGTCCGCGTCGATGTCATCTGGTAACTGCCGCGCGCCGTGAATGACGGCGACGACATCTACCCGATCAGAAAGGACGCGGTATATGATCCGATACGGTCCTTCGAGCGCCTCTCGGATTGATGAATCATTGTATTCAGCGACCACGCCGCCAGATTCGGGAAAGGCGGCGAGCTGCTGGCTGCGTCGCGTGATGCGATCAATCATCCGTCGAGCGTATTGCGGCGAATCCGCAGCAATATAGCCGTAGATGCCTTTTAGGTGTTTCGTCGCCGTGTGCGTCCACTTTACCTTCATGGCGAGAGACCGAAATCTCTGCGCACATCGGCGGTATCCGACAGTCGGCCGGCGTCCGAATCGCTGATCCCGGCCTCAATTGCCTGCCGCACATAGATGCGGTACATCAAGTCATCCCAGGACGCGTCGGGCGGAAGTGATTCTACCAACTGCAACGCTTGCTCGCGGATGGGCGCGCCTGATGTATCTGGCATATACGACTCTCACCAATTCGAAAGTTCGCCTGGCTGCGGCCCGCTCCGTAGCCCTCGTCGATTATTATACTCCTTGATCTTATCGCGGAGGAACTGTTTGACGACCTCGCCAGGAATGGTTTCGACATGTCCCGCCTCCACATCCGCGACCCTTCTATCCAGCTCAGCGATCTCCTCCTTGCTTAGCTCGCGCACTTCCTATCCATCCTCCAACCGCAGAGCATATGCGCCAGCAGCCAACGATCGTGATACGAGAGTCCGTTTGCAATTGCGAACACATCATCTAGTTTGTGCATCGCGATCACTCCATGCAACTGAGCTGGTTGAGGTCGGTCCAGCTCGGCGCGGTCAATTGAGATTCTAAGCCATCGGCCGCTCAGTCGCTACTTTTCTCGTCCTCGAACAATAGCCGCAGCGTTTGCTCCGGCCGGTTGAGGAACGCAAGCGTCACGCGGTAGTGCTCAGTGTCGCGGTATTCGACGCGGCGGATGCCCTGGGCCGTGAACTCGTAGATCGTGGCGTTCGGGTACGCCATGATGATCGGCGAGTGCGTCGCGATGATGAACTGGCTTTCACGCTGGACCAGCTCGTGCATGGCCACGAGAAACGCGAGCTGCCGCTGCGGCGATAACGCCGCCTCAGGCTCGTCGAACAAATACAAGCCGTCGCCGCGCAGCCGGTTGGTCATCAGGTCAATGAACGACTCGCCGTGCGACTGATGGTGGTACGAGCGGTCGTCCGTCCCGTAAAGGTACTCAAGCCCCAGCTTTTCGATCTCAGTGGCGACGTTATAGAAGCTTTCGGCGCGTAGGAAGAAGCCGTCGCTCCGCCGCCGGCCCCGCGGACTGCGGCCTAGTCGGACCCACTTGTACAGGTCGGCGTGCGACTCGCGGGAGGTGAAGTTGAAGTTCCGCGTCCCGCCCTCGGCGTTGAAGCCATCCGCCACGGCAATCGCCTCCAGCAGCGTACTCTTGCCGGAGCCGTTCTCGCCGATGAAGAACGTAACGTGCGGATGCAGCTCCAGCTTCTGCAGCGACTTGATCGCCGGCAGCTCGGCGGCGTATGTGGAGTGTAGGTCCGCTCGCGAACGGTCGAGCGTTACATACACCGCGTGTGGCTGGTAAGGATGCGCCATCCAAGTCAACCAGAGGAAGTATCAGACTGCGGATCTTTCAGTGTATTCCTCTCGTTGGAGCGAGAGGCGATCTTCTCGCTCCAGCGAGAAGACTACACTCATGCACTCGGCGGGTCCGGCAGCCGCCGAATAACGCCCGGCACGATCGGCTCGTGCCGCATCGCGCTGGCGACCGCGGCGAACGACAGCTCCAGGCTGTGCAGATTACTGCGGGCGTCGTTCGTCGGCTGGCGCTTCTCTTCAATCGCACACAGCAGCTCCGCCATCGTGCCGTGAAACCCGTCAGGGAACCACGACCCCACCAGGTTCGGCCGAAAGTCCGCGCCGTCGCGCGTCAGCTCGACCGTCTGCCGGTTCACGCTGGGGCCGAAGCTGCGGAGCGTGCCATGGCTGCCGGCGATGTACCCCTCGTCCCACGGAAAGTGCTGGGCGTGCCCGTCGAAGATCAGCGTGCTCTGAGCGCGCGGGTATTCAATGGACGCTTGCCCCATTAGCGCCGGCATGATGTCCTGCGTCGGCGAGATCGCCGTCGATGCGAACAGCCGCAGCGGCTTCCGCGAGCCCATCAGCGTCGAGAGAAAGTCGAACCAGTGGATCGCGAAATCATAGAGAATCAGGTGGTACACCTTTTCGAACACCGTGCCGCGGACCCAGCTATGGTCCCAGTGCACTCCGCAATGGACCGAGGCGACCTCGCCGATCAGCCCGGCCTGAACCGCCTCGCGCATGTAGCTGAAGTGGGGCGCCCACCGGGCGTTCTGGTTTACCGCCAGGAGCACGCCCTGCTTGTCGGCCAGATCGGCCAGCATCTCGCCGTCGTCCAGATCCAGCACGAACGGCTTCTGGCTGAGCACGTGCTTCTTGGCGTTGAGGCAATCGATGATGATCGGCACGCGGACTTCCGGATGCGTGGTGACGTCCACCACTTCGATCCCGTCGAGTTCCAGCAACTCGCGGTAATCCGTAAACACGCGGGCTTCAGGATACCACTCGTCGCGGCGACGCTCGGCGGCCGCCAGGTCGACGTCGCACATCGCCGTCACGCGGTAGCCCGCATCTTTGTACGCCCGCAAATGGTGCTTGGTGATCCCTCCGCAGCCGATCAAGCCGATATCCGGCGAATAGTTCTTGGGATCCCGCGGCCGATACACCAGCGACGGCAGGCTGAAGCTGGGCAGCGGCTCATAGGTGTTCGGCGGCGTTGGCATACTTAAACCCTACTACTTGTTTTTGCACAGCGTCGAGTGTTTCGCAGCCTATCAATCGCGTGATAGGCTCACCAGAGGGCTTGGCTCCCCGCGCACGGCTTGAAAATGGGGGCCCTAGGGGTAAGTTAATAGGCTTCCCTCTACCCAACGTACCGAGCCCTACGGCGGCTCGTCACTGACATACCCCCTTCAATAACATGGCCAAGAAAGCGACCAAGACCGAAAAGCGCATCCTGCTGGTAGACGACGACGCCGAGATCATCGAATCGCTGCGGCTGGCTCTGGAAGCACAGGATTACCAGGTCCTCGTCGCCCGGGACGGCAATCAGGGCCTGGCGCTGATCGAGCGCGAGAACCCCGACCTCATCATCCTCGACATGATGATGCCCAAGCGCAGCGGCTTTTTGGTGCTGGAGCGGC
>DASVCM010000708.1:0-2993 GCA_036381635.1 Lacipirellula sp. | reverse complement strand
TGCGGTGCTTCCAGTTGAAGACGACGTTGTTGCGGATATCCAGCCAGCCCGCGTGCCGGTTGGCGGGATTCAGGCCGCCGGCGAGGCTCCAGTTGCGTCCGGCGCAGTGAGCCAGCAGGTTGTGGTGGAAACTGCCGATGTGGCCGCTGATGCTCGCGGCGTATCCATGCTGCGTTCCCGGCGGGTAGTTCTTGTGGCCGGCGTCGTTGAGGGCTTCGGAGATGAGCGTCCGCTGTAAGGTGATGTTTTTGGCGCCGCGCGAGCTGAACGCTTCGTCGATGGACCAGCTAATGGAACAGTGGTCGATGATCGAGTGGTCGCTGCCGGCCATGCCCATGCCGTCGAGCGTAATGCCGGCGATCGAACCGGGCCGCACGCGAAGGTGGCGAATGATCACGTCGTGGGCGCCGCTCAGGCCGAAGGGGTACTTGCGAATGCAAATGCCTTTGCCGGGCGCCGTCTGGCCCGCGATGGTGAGGTAAGGATTTCTGACGGCCAGCCGCGACTCGAGCGTGATCAGGCCCGAAACGGCGAACACGATCGTGCGCGGGCCGTCGGCTTCGACGGCCGCGCGGAAGCTTCCCGGGCCACTGTCGTTGAGACTGGTGACTTCGATCACGCGGCCGCCGCGGCCGCCGCGGGCGAAGCGGCCGTAGCCTTCCGCCTCCGGGAACGCGAGCCGGGCGACGGCAAAGCGCCACACATCTCCGGTGACGATCTCGCTGCTGTCTTCTCCGAAGACCTGGTCCACGCGCCAGTAGTACTCGGCGTGGGGATCCGCGGCGTCGGCTTGAAAGCTTGTCGCGGTTTGCCGCCCCCGATACTCCGGCGACGTTCGACCGGCCCGCTCGACCGCGGCGGGATTCGTCCCGAAGTACACGTCGTGCGCAACGGCGCCGTCGGCCGGCTGCCAGGCTAAGACGGGCGTCGGCGACGCATGCTCATCGACATGGCCAGGGCTGGGATGGCGAGCCTGCCGTCTGGGATTGGGACCATCCACTCGCAGGCCATTGAGGATGGTGCGAGCGGAGCCGGCGCCGCTGGCGTCAGCAGGTTGGATGTGAACTACGACCTCTTCGCCGCCGGCGGCGGTGAACTCGACGTAGCCGCAGGCCGCGTCGTCGTCATGAACCGCCTGCCGGCTGGGCTCGACAACATCGTTTGCCGATTGCCCCAGAACGCGGATTTCCAATGGAGCGGGGTCTTCGCGCCAAATGAAGTTATGAAACGTGGCCAGCGAACGCCGGCCCGGCGGCAGGCCGCTGATCACCAACTTCAGGCCGCCCTGATCGGCTTCGGCATAGGCGCCGTCGGCGGCCATGCGAGCTCCGTTAATTAAGCCCGCCTTCCACCAATCGGCCTTGATCGGTCCGGCGCCTTCGCGCATCGGCCGCAGCGACAGCTTCACGCCGCCAGAATCGAGCGTCGCGGGCTGATCGTCGGAGACGATCCAGTTCTTCCACTGCGTGCTCAAATGGTCGTGTCGCCCCATCGCGGGGCTGACGTCCCATCGCTCCGCGGCGCCCGCGATAGATGACCCCGCAAGACAGACAGCGCATAATGTCGCTCGCGCTTGCAAAAAGAGTTTCGATGGCGGCCGGTTTCGATTAAACATGAGAGAGGCCATGCTCGACGCGCCATGGCACACGAGAAGTTTGGGGGGGAGTAACTACATGGTGACATTTGGCGATGGCGACCGCAAATGCCGCGTTCACGCAAACGGGGTGGGGATTTACGCAATCGGGCTGATCGCATTAATGCTCTGTTCACCAAGTGCGCGGGCATCCGCAGATGAACCTGCGAAGCCAGGCGAATCTTCAACGCTCACCTGCGAGCAATGGGGCCGCGCCGAGATCGTGCTGCAGGGACCGGCGACCGGCAATCCGTTTGCCGATGTCGAGCTTGCCGCGACGTTTGAGAATGGCGACCGGAAGCTCAAGGCGGCGGGCTTCTACGACGGCGACGGCGTGTATCGCATTCGCTTCATGCCCGACGCGACCGGCCGCTGGACCTATCGCACGCAGAGCAACACAGACGAGCTCGATGGGAAAAACGGCGTCGTCGAGGTCACGGCGCCGAGCGAGCGGAACCATGGCCCGGTGGGCGTTCGCAACATGTTCCACTTCGCGTACGCCGACGGCGCCCCGTACAAGCCGCTCGGCACAACCTGCTACGCCTGGACGCACCAGGGCGACGCACTGGAAGAGCAGACGCTCGAGACGCTCGCCAAGTCGCCGTTCAACAAGCTGCGGATGTGCGTCTTCCCGAAGCGTTATACCTGGAACGAGAACGAGCCGCCGCTCTATCCGTTCGCAGGCGCACCGCCCAACCGGTGGGACTTCGCGCGGTTCAACCCCGAGTTCTTTCGGCACTTGGAGCAGCGGATTCTCGAACTGCAGGAGCTGGGGATCGAGGCCGACGTGATCCTGTTCCACCCGTACGATGAGGGACATTGGGGCTTCGACCGCATGCCGGACGAAGTGGATGATCGTTACTTGCAGTACATCGTGGCCCGCCTGGCGGCGTTTCGGAACGTCTGGTGGTCGCTGGCCAACGAATTCGATTTCATGACGGAGAAGCAGCCGGAGGACTGGGACCGCCTCTTTCAGGTCGTGGCTGAGTCCGATCCCTATGGCCGGCTGCGGTCGATTCATAACGGCCGCATTCTTTACAACCACAACCAGCGGTGGGTGACGCACGCCAGCATTCAGAACGGCTCGGCGGCGGAGGACGCCGGCCGCGCGATCCTCTATCGCGACGCGTATCGCAAGCCCGTCGTCTTCGACGAGATCAAGTACGAAGGCGACATCCCCAAGCGCTGGGGCAACCTGTCGGCCGAGGAAATGGTCCACCGGTTTTGGGAGTGCATCATCGCGGGCACGTATCCAGGCCACGGCGAGTGCTACCTGCATCCCGAAGACATTCTTTGGTGGAGCAAGGGGGGCGTGCTTCACGGCGAGAGCCCGCAGCGCATCGCGTTCCTGCGCGACGTG
>DASVCM010000707.1:0-2719 GCA_036381635.1 Lacipirellula sp. | reverse complement strand
TGTTGCCGGCCGGCGACCGTGCCAGGTAGACCAGGCGGATCCCAATTGGTGGTTTGGTTCCAATTGCCGGATCCGGCGGCGTTCCAAGTGAAGTCGGTAACGAGCGGACCAACGCCCGCGGTGAGCATGATGTCGTCGATCTGCACGTCGCCGCCGCGGAGGAACACGCCGACGTCCACGATGAATTCCCCGTTCGGCCCGCTGGGAGCCCCGTAGCCGGCGAAAAAGGGGAAGGCTTCTGAATAGATTTCGCCGAAGTCGAGGTTTTCGAGAATGAGATTCATATTGCTGGTGTCGAAGTCAACCTCGTAGGTCACCTTAAGCCGCTCGCCTTCGGAGAAAAAGAATTCGTTGACGGGGTCGATCCCGAGATTGGCGCCGACTTCAAACACGCCGCCGTTAATGCGGCCAAAGATCGGGCTGCTTCCTCCGGACGTACTGGGGCCAAGAAAGACGCCGCCGATGGGTCCGCCGAACGAATTGGTGACGGCCTTGATGACGTACGAGACTGTCAAGTCGGTGCCTTGCACGCCGGGTGAGATCAGGATGGCGTCGTCCTTGCTGACATCCGAGAACCCGCCGGCGACCGTCTGCGAGTACGACAACGACTGCGCGCCGGCGAGCGGCGAGGCGGCGGACACGCTCACCGTGCCGTTCAGATCGCCGTAGTAGGCATTCTTGATCCAGCCATCTTGCCCGATGAGCGCGCCGGGGGCATACGTTGGCGGTTCGAAATCGATCGTTACCGCCGCACTGGGCGCGGCCGCCGCGACGAGCGCACATGTCGCCGCCAGATTCAGGCAACGGAGTTTGGCTGAACGCCGTGTCATGAGAAGCTCCTCAATCAAGGAATCAAGGGAGTTCGACGACGCATTAGACGCTTACGCATTTTGCTGTTCTTCCAACTTCAGCGGCGATCGCGCCACTGATTCAGACAGGGCGCATGGCCTCGACAGTCGCTGGTAACCACGAGCTCACGGCTGAGCGCCTTGCTTGAACATCGGCTGACCGCCCTTGTTGGCAGGCTGAAGTCCGCCAGGCGACGAACAACGGGGATCGGGAAAGGAGACAATTCGAGAACAGTACGACGTCGATCCACAGCGGCGCTGGTTGGCAATCGGCTCGAGCAAGGGACAAGGGCGCTAGGGCGAAGCCGATCGAGATCGCGTAGGAGTCGACGACCGGCATGCTAAGCTCGCCGGCCGATCGGCGTCAATCACTTTTTTTACATTTTTGGAAATTTATTCCTGACAGGCTTCTGGCGGGTGGTTACCATTCAGGGGCGGCATTCTCCGGGAGTCGTGGGGATAGCATGCGCTAAGTGGATTACGGCGGCGACGCCGTTTGGCACTAATATTCAAAGTTGTAAGAATATTGCAGCAGCCCTTCGGCGGGCTTGTTATCACCCTGAAGGGAGCGCGGAGCGCCTCAACATGGCGAAAACCAGGAGCATCACGAAGGCCTCCAGCAAAGCGGCGGCGCCCATGTGGCTTCACAACGGCGGCAGTGCGCGCTCGAAGCGGGCCTACAATCGCTCGCTCGTCTGCGCCGCTCTGTTTCACGAAGGGCCCCGATCGCGCTTCGATCTGAAGCAAGCCACCGGCCTGCCGCTCTCGCGGCTCTCGGATATTTGCGGCAGCTTGCTCAATGACGGCGTCATCCGCGAAAGCATGGTCACGCCGGCCGTCGGGGGCGGTCGCGGGCGGCCGCGCTCGCTGTTGGAACTCGATTTGCGGCGGCTGGGCGTCGCCTGCGTTCACTACGACCAGGATCACGTGACTACGGCGCTGGTCGACCTGGCCGGCGCCGTCCACTGGAAGCGACGGTGGAATGCGCCGGAAACGACCGACGCCGCCAGCCGGCTGCGCACGATCGCGCGGTATCTCAAGCAAACCGTAAGCGTGGCGCCGGAGGTGGGCATGAACCTCGTGGGCGTCGGCGCCGCCGATCCGGGCACCGTCGATGTGGCCACCGGCCGGGCCATTCGGGCCGTCAACGTTCCGGGTTGGAGCGACGTGCCCGTCGTGGAACAGCTTACCCGCACAACACAGCTTGCCGCCCTGATTGAACGAAGCGATGGTTGGCAGGCGCTTGGGGAAGTCGCCTACGGCGCCGGCCGCGGTTCGCAACACGTGCTGTTCGTAACGCTGCTCGAAGGCATCGGCGGCGGCATTGTCGAAGGCGGAAACCTACTCGCCGGGCGCGACGGTTCCGCCGGCGAAATCGGTCACACGCGCGTCTCGCATGACGGCCCCAAGTGTGGCTGCGGGGGACGCGGCTGCTTGGAAGCTCACCTGGCGCCGTCGCGGCTGGCGGCCCTATGGCGCGGAGCTTCGTCGACAGAGTTAGACGCTATTGCCCCGCGCGGCGAGACGGCGGGCGACGACTTTACTCAAATGCTTGCTGCGGCACAGCGCGGCGATGCTCGCGCCAAACAAGTCCTCGCCGACGCGGGCCGCGCGCTGGCCGTGGCGCTAGGCAACGCGGTGAGCCTGTTGAATCCCGAGCGGATCATCCTGGGCGGCCGGTTTGTCGAGGCGGGCGACCTGCTGGTCGTACCCTTGCGTCAATCGCTGCCGGAATTCGCGCTGCCGGAGCTTGCGCAAAATGTTGACATTCGCATGGCGGAACTCGGCGGCGATTCCACGTTCCTGGGCATCGCCGCCCGCGTGAGATCAAGGCTGTTTGCTTATCCCTCGATGGGCGGGACGGTCGAACA
>DASVCM010000706.1:0-3611 GCA_036381635.1 Lacipirellula sp. | reverse complement strand
GGCTTGTAGTGGACTTCGATGTGGACGCCGTCGGCGCCGGCCGCGACGCCGGCCAGGGCGCACGCGGGAATCAAATCCGGCTTGCCCGTGGCGTGGCTGGGGTCGACGATGATCGGCAGGTGCGACAGCTTGTGAATCTGCGGCACGGCGGCGACGTCGAAGCAGTTGCGCGTCGCGGGATCAAAGCCTTTGATGCCGCGCTCGCAGAGCACGACCTGCGTGTTCCCCTGGGCGACGACGTACTCAACGCTCATCAGCCAGTCTTGAATCGTGGCGCTCATGCCGCGCTTCAGCAGCACCGGCTTGTTCGTCTTGCCGACTTCAGTGAGCAGCACGAAGTTCTGCATATTGCGGGCGCCAAGCTGCAGCATGTCGGCATACTCGCACACGAGCTCGACATGCCGCGGATCGACCACTTCGGTGACCACTGGCATGCCGTGCTTCTGGCCAACGTCGCGAAGAATCTTGAGGCCCTCTTCGCCAAGTCCCTGGAACGAATAGGGGCTGGTGCGGGGTTTGAACGCCCCGCCGCGGAAGATGTTGGCGCCCGCTTTGCGCACGGCAGCGGCGATGGCCTCCATTCGTTCCGGGTTCTCGACGGCGCAGGGCCCGGCGATCATGCCAAGGTGGCCGCCGCCGATCTTGACGTTGCCCACCTCGACGATCGTCGGCTTCGGGTGAGCCGTGCGGCTGGCCAGCTTATACGGCTGCATCACCGGGATCGCTTCCGCCACGCCGGGGATGGCCGCCAGCGGCGCCGACTGCAGCTTCGCCTCGTCGCCGATGACGCCAATCACCGTGCGATAGGTGCCGCGGCTGACCGACGGCTGCAGGCCCAGGCTTTCGACCTTTTGGACCACGTGCTGAATTTGCTCTTCGGTGACGGATTCTTGGAGGATGATGATCATCGGAAGAAGTAGGCAGTAGGCGGTGGGCAGTAGGCAGTAAAGCCAAGTAGCCGCGACCTAACAGGTCGCCGGTGAAGCGGGGAAACCCTTTAGAGTACCTTCGGACTCGACTTCTCGGTAGGGCGTCGCCGGCGGGGTAGCGTCCTAAAGTTGGCGCGTGATCCGGGTTTGCAGCCCCGGCCTTTGGCCGGGGGTGAGTTTCCATCGAAGTAAGCGCCTCGCGTCTACGCAACGCGGCCCCCGGGCAAAGCCCGGGGCTGCAAGAATGGATTTGTAGCAATCCAAATTAGGAACTACCGCCGTCGGCCCCTCGAATGGCCGCCCTATATTCAAATAATATATTGATTGTTTAATAAATAGGCCGATAATGCCTGCAGGGCAGTTCCCTAATCAGGTTCGAGGAGATTGCAATGCAGGCGTCAGCAGTGCTGGATCAGCAGCCCGCCGCGGTGAGCGACCCGCGGCTTCACCTACCGGCGCACCTTTGGGCCGGCACGCTCCTGCTGCCGCTGCGGCTCATTGTGGGGTGGACGTACTTCTCCGCCTTTTGGCGGCGACTCGTCCTGGAGAACAAGCTCCTTCCCGACGAGCCCGGCTACATCGGCGAGAAGTTCAACCATTTCCTGCCGAACGCGCTGCTGATCAAACCGGCGATCGAATACTTCGTGAGCCATCCTGAGTTGCTGTGGTGGAAGTTGGCGGCGTTCACCATCGTCGAGGGCGTCGTTGGCCTGGCGCTCATGGCAGGCCTCATGACCCGCGCCATGGGAATTGCCACCAGTCTGCTCGCCCTGGGAATCCTGCTGGGGGCTGGCTGGCTTGGAACCACCTGCCTCGATGAATGGCAAATCGGCGTGGTGGGAGTCGGCGCGGGAATCGCGTTCGCCTTTGCTGGCGGCGGCCGGTTTTCGATCGACTACCTGTGGGCCCAGCGGCGTGGCGTCGGCGCCGGCGGATGGCTCGCCTGGTCGCGCGGCTTGACGCCGCTGGCGGGGCGCTGGATGCTCCGCTCCGAGCTCGCGATGTCGCTGGCAGCCTTCGGGCTCACGCTGTTGACCAACCAGGTGTTTCACAACGGCGTCTGGGGCGACCTGCACAATAAGTCGGTGCGTCCGGTGGTAGAGCTTTCTGGCGCGAAGATCGAGGGCGATTCGCTCACCGTGCGGCTGTTTCGCGTCGAGGGCGCCGATGTGTATGGTTCCTTTGCCATCGCCTTGCGGGTGCTCGAAGCCGATGGAGACGCGGCGGTCGAGTGGGCGGCCGAGGATTTGGCGTCGATATCCGCCAGTGATATCGACAATCATTTCGTCGCCAAAGTGAAACCGGGCGCCCACAGCCTCGTGCTCCCCTTGGGGGCCAAAGCCGATGTGCGGTTGCGAGATGCGGCGCTGTCGCACCTGACGCCCGGCGAGTACGAGGTGGAACTTGTCGACGTCAGCGGCGCTACGTGGAAGACGCCGCTGGTTGTCGAGGCGCGGAAAGGATAACGGCACCCCGTGGACCGCAAGAAAGCCCAGGAGCAGATCTTCGAGCAGTTGGCGTCCGTCGGCGACGCCCTGGGCAATCGCCATCGGCTGAAGATGATCAGCTTGCTGAGCCATGGCGAAAAGCCGGTAGAGGAACTGGCCGCCGCGACGGGGCAGTCGATGGCGGCCGCCAGCGCCCATTTGAAAGTGCTGCGCGCGGCCAGGCTCGTGGCGAGCGAAAAGCGCGGGCGGCACGTTTACTGCCGGCTGGCCAGCCCGAGCGTTGCGGAACTGTGGATGCGGCTCCGCGAAGTTGGCGAGGAGTTGGCGCCGGAGGTGCGCGATGCAGTTCGAACGGCGTTCGATCCCGCGTCAGCCGCTCCGCTTACGGCGCCGGAAGTCATGTCGCGAATTCGCCGCGGTCGGGCGACGCTCGTCGACTTGCGCCCCGAGGTCGAGTACGCCGCCGGGCGCCTGCCGAAGGCGCGCAATCTGCCGTTTCCGGAGCTGAATCGGCGAGCGAAGGAGCTGCCGCGGAAAGATCTGCTCGTCTACTGTCGGGGGCCGTATTGCGTGATGGCGTTTGAAGGCGTGGAGCGACTGCGCGAGATGAAGTTCTCGGCGGAGCGGTTGGCGTTCAGCGTACCGGAGTGGCGCGCCGCCGGGCTGCCGGTCGAGGTAAGTTCGACGAGCGGCGAGCCATCGTAGATTGGCGCTACAAGTCGCGACCGCGGCTTTTCAGGGCCTTTGCAACTCGCTCCGAAGCGCGCTGATTTCATCCCGCAGCGCGGCAAGAGCGGCTCGATCCGACGCCGCCGGTTCCTTCTGCTGGCCGATGAGCAGCGTCGCCAGCGTGGCGGTGACGTAACCGAAAATCGTGAAGGCATAGAGTGCCAGCAAAAAGCAGAGCACCCGGCCTTCGATCGTTTGCGGCCAATAGTCGCTGCCCGAGGTGGTCATCAGCATGGCCGTGAACCAGAGGGCGTCGCCAAACGTGTTCAGTCCGCGGTCCGTATCGACGGACCGCTCAAAAGTATACATGCCGGCCGCGCCCAACAGCGTCACGAGTATCGTGAGCATCACCACATAGCCGAAGGCGAACTTCCCCATCGTCCGCTGCATCGAGCGCAGGCCGCGGTTGAACGCCGTAAGCACGCGCGCCAGCGTAAGGCCGCGAATGGCCCGGCCGGCGCGCAGGATATAGACGACTCGCGCGACGCGGAACACGCGCAGCGCC
>DASVCM010000705.1:0-6741 GCA_036381635.1 Lacipirellula sp. | reverse complement strand
CGTCACAGTCAATCGCGCACGCTCAGTTCGTCCATGGCGTCGACGTGTCGCGATGGCAGGGCGACGTCAATTGGTCCAATCTGAAGAACGCCGGCGTGCAGTTCGCCTTCGCCAAGGCTACCGAGGGCGTCGACTTCGTCGATATCAAGTTCCACCAGAACATGGCCAACGCCCGCGCGGCCGGCGTATGGATCGGCCCGTATCATTACGCCCGGCCGGACAGCTTTGAAAACGATCCGCAGGACGCCGCCAAGGAAGCCCACGACTTCGTCGACGCCATCGAGCAGTATTACCAAACGCCCGGGTTCACCCTGCAACCTGTGGTCGACATGGAAGAATGGGACCTGGAGGGCGTCGGCAACTTTCGCGCGTTTCTCTCCGAGTGGGTGCGCGACTTCAATGACGTCGTCGAGCAGCGGTTGGGTTTTCCCGCGATCATCTACGCTGGCACCGGCTACATCAACAATTTCTTCGAGCCCGATCTCGCGCAATACGATCTATGGCTCGCCAACTGGAACTACGCCCCGCCCGGCGAGCCGCCCGCGGCGGCCAGCGGCCTCTTCGGCGACTGGGCCTTCTGGCAGTACACCGGTTCCGGCAGCGTCGGCGGCATTTCGCCTATCGATCGCGACGTCTACGAGGGCACGCTGGACGAACTCGTCGCGGAATTCCGCGGCGTCGAGCCGACCGCCGACTTCAACGCCGACGGCGACGTGGACGGCGCCGACTTCTTAGCCCTGCAGCGCGGCCTGGGCCGAACCGGCGCCGCGGCGATGTTCGCCAATGGCAACGCCAACGGCGACCTGCAGATCGACGCCGACGACCTGGCCGTCTGGCGGTCGCAGTTCGGGGCGCCGGCGGCAAGCTCTCCGCCACTCGCGATCCCCGAGCCGGAGGCTGTTATACTCGTGGCCTTGGCAATGATCGCGGCCGAGATTCGCCGCCGACGCTAGTTCCTTGGCTAGGAGACATTGATGGTCAACCACGGCCCTCCGCACAGCACTTCCGTCAATCGCCGGCATTTTGTCGGAACCTCCGCCGGCCTCGCCGCGGCCGGCGTCGCCACAATGGCGTGCGGCAAGGACGCGGGACCAGAATCGCGGCAGGCGGCGGATGCAAACAACTCAATCATCAAGCCCGGCGCCACGATCCTGTTCCAAGGCGACTCGATCACCGACGCCGGCCGTTCGCGCGACGAGGCCGCGACGCCCAACGCGCAGCCCGCGCTGGGCGACGGCTATGCCTGGCTCGCCGCGGCCGCACTTCTTGTGGATCGGCCGAACGACAACCTGAAAATCTTCAACCGCGGCATCAGCGGCAACAAGGTATACCAGCTCGCCGAACGCTGGGACGCCGAGGCCCTGGAACTAGAGCCGGATGTACTGAGCATCCTCATCGGCGTAAACGACATTTGGCACACGCTCAACGGCGCTTACGATGGCACGGTCGAGAAGTACGAGGCCGATTACAATTCGCTCATCAAGCGAACGAAGGAAGCGATACCCGACGTAAAGCTGGTCATTTGCGAGCCATTCGTCCTCCGCTGCGGCGCCGTCAACGACACGTGGTTCCCGGAGTTCGACAAGTACCGCGCCGCCGCGAAGCGCGTCGCCCAAGAAGCCGGCGCCGTGTTCGTGCCGTTCCACAAGATGTTCGAGCGCGCCTCGAAGATTGCTCCCCCCGCGCGCTGGGCCAAAGACGGCGTGCATCCGTCACCCGACGGCGCCTCGCTGATGGCCCACCTCTGGCGCCAATGCGTGGTCGGGACAGCCACTTAGCAGGGCGCCGCCACAAGTTTCCGACTCCCTCCCCCTTGTGGGGAGGGCTGGGGAGGGGGGCGAAGCTGGTACACGCATCAATCACCCCTCCCTAACCCTCCCCATCAAGGGGAGGGGACCGGAGGAGTTTGTTCCTGAGTTGCCCCACGAAAGTTACCCCAACAGCAGCGGCGTCTCGCTCTCCCCTTCGCGCTGCTCCCACTGCCGGCGAACTTCCCCCAGCCCGTACACGCACAGCTCAAAATTATCGCTCAGCCGCTTCAGCACGTCGTCCGGCGCCTCTTCCTCTTCCGCCGGCAGCTTGCTCGCCAGGTAGTAGTTCCGCTTCCCCTGGTCGTAGTAATCGATCAGGCTGTCTTTGCGCCCCTGCCGCATGCGATTGGCGATCTCCGGATACACCCCCGTCCAGAACAGCGTGAAGTCGCCGATGTGCCGGTGAACGCGCCGCCGCGCCACGCCCTGCCGCGCCTCGGCCTCAGCCAGCATGTCGGTCACCTGCACGAGCCGCTGGCCGCGCGGCGATCGCACGCCATAGATGGCGTCATTCTTCACGAAGCGGACGAGCATCTCCGAGACGTAATCCACCAACGGCGGATCGGCCAGTCCCATCCGCACCGAGAAGGCGTACTCGGTCAGTCCGGCGAAGAAGCGGCGCAACAGCTCGTTGCGTCCTGACACGTCAGCGGTCATTGAAGCGGCACTCCAGGGATCGCAAAAAGTACTGCGACCCAGGCGCCGTTGAGCGGCTGCCTCCGGTGGAGCGTCGAACCAGCGGTGACGACCCAACCACCGGACGGCGGGTCGCAATTGTTTTTGGGCACAACTCCGCGGCAACTATCGCGCCCGCCGAGTCTACCGTAATTTTACTTTGGAATTTCCGCGCGGGTCAAACGCAATGCGCACAGTTTGCCGCCAATTCCGGTTATCGGTCGCGACGGCGCTTTGGAAAAGAAAAGTTGCCCGCGAATCACGCGAATGTGCGCAAATCGCCGGCATCTTCTTCGCGTCGATTCGCGCACTTTCGCGGGCAGTCCTAGAACTTTGGAGGCTTACGGCAGCGCCGCAATAAGCGACTCAACATAGTCCCCGATCTCCTTCAGCACCATGTCGCGCGGCCGATTGGCCGCGTCGGCCATGCGGCGGACAATCGCCGAACCGACGATCAGTCCATCAGCGGCCGGAGCAAGCAACTTCACATGCTCCGGCTGGCTCACCCCGAAGCCGATGCAAATGGGAAGCTTCGTCTGCTCCCGGAGCCACGCGACGTTCTCCGCCAGCTCCGGCGGCAGTTGCGTCCGCTCGCCCGTGATGCCGGCGACCGAGACGTAATAGACGAAGCCGGTCGAGGTTTCGCAGATACGCAGCGCCCGATCTCGCGGCGTCAGCGGCGTCACTAACTGAATGAGACTTAACTCCCGCTTGCCGCAGATGGCGGCCAGCCCAGGCGACTCCTCCACCGGCAGGTCAGGCACGATCAGCCCCGCGACGCCGGCGGCGCGCACCTCGTCGCAGTACTTCTCGACGCCGTGGCGATAGACGATCGCGTAGCTGACCATCGTCACCACCGGCGCGGCCAGCTTCGGCGCCGTCTCGCCGAGCATCGCGAGAATGTCGCGCAGCTTCACCCCCTTCTCAAGCGCCCTCGTGTACGAAGCCTGAATCACCGGCCCGTCGGCAATCGGATCGCTGTAGGGAATCCCGAGCTCGCACATGCTCGCGCCGCGCTGCACGAGTTCCTCGAGCACCGCTGCGGTAAACGCCACATCCGGATCGCCCGCCGTCACAAACGGCATCAGCGCCTTGCGATTCTCGGAGCGGAGCTTTGCGAATAACAGATCAATTGTTGACATCGTAAGATAATAGCACTGCCAGTTAATTACGAAGTTGGCAGAAGATGTCCGAGGGGTGGAATGTCTGCAATGACTTCGCGCTCTCTAGCGCTGTTGTCCAGAAAATTGAGCAGTCTACGCTTGTCTTCGGTTCCAATTTCGAACCTTGAACCTACATGCTGGTTGCGCCTGCAATGAGAGATCCAATGGCAAATCCCAATTAGCAACCCAGCAACAAGTCGCCTCGCTTGTTGCAATTCAGCATTCGATGCAATTAGCTCGCTTCCGTGCGCAATCTTACATCGCAGTTCGTATAGTTCTCCAATGGCCTCCTTTGATTTGCTTCGCATAGCTGGATCAGGCTGGAGTAGAGTAGGTATCCATTCCCTCAGTTGTCTAGTCTGGCCGAATCCAAAGTCGCGATCACATATCAAAGCTTCGATCGCTGAGAACGTCATCAAGTAGGCAATGGCCGAGGACGTTTGTTTCCTCGCAGCCTCAAGGTAGGCAATCGCAAGCGAGACTTGTCGTTGAAGAACTGATGTTGTGCCAGCCCTAGCTGCGCAAACAGCTTCTGCAGATTCCTCGATAGCGATAAGAGCCGCAGCGGATGAGAAGTGTTCGACTTGTGGATCTATGTCGTATAGAAGACTCGCAAATGTTTGGAGCATAGGAAATACCGCATCTTCTGCGTCCACCATTGCGGCCTGAGATGAACATCCTTCTATACGCGATTCGATCCGATACTTGCCGGGAGCTGTCTGGTTGCATTCGAAGTAAATGCAGAAAACGCCACTCCCGAGGATGATGTAGTCAATGTTAAACGGATCGCCGTAGTGAACAATTCTTCCAGCAAGCTGCCTATCCTCTTCAGGCAGCAATTGAGAAATATCAAGTTCCGAGGGCTTCCGGTCGGATAACCATTCACCGAGGTTGCAGCGTTCGCTTACTCGATAACCGTCGCCTTCTCCTTCTATTGATGCAAGCGCATAAAGAATGGCTCGGGCGTAACACTCAATAAACTCCTCCCAATGATGGCCTCGTCCACCAATCTGATGATATAAGGACTCTAATACCTCCTCGGGTCGGATTGGCAGTGGAAAGCCAAATCTAGCAGATAAATGCTTCGACAGGTCCTTAGTAAGAGAAAGAAGAATTTCTCGGTCGAAAACTAGTTTTCTGGTAGTTAGCGCCTCGAAGTCGCCGTCATCAGGCGGGTTCCTTCGACGATGGACTATGCGATTGAATACCTTGTCTGTTAATCGCTCGTCCAAGAGCGTTCTGCCAAGATCTTCCAATACTTGCTGCAACTTAGCTCGCATTCTGGCGTCCCCTGAGTGCGAGCTATTGGCGCATGGAAGATTCGTCAAACGCTCTACCGCCTCAAGTGCTTTCGTACGGTTCATCATCCAGATAGTAGTCGTGATTTCCCGCCAAATCACTTGGTGCATCGCCACGAAACACGGCTAAGTCGGCGAAAAACGGATCACTGCAGCGTTCGCGAATGAGCGCGTCTCTGACGCAACTTCGCACGAACTCATCAATCGATAGTGATTCGTCCGGCACTGATTCTGCCGGAGGCGAATTGGAAAACTCAGGAGGTTCGTTGAGCTCTTCCATATCGCAACCGACTACCCAAACTTCACGCCCTTCAGCCGCGCGATCTCGCTCGCATCCTTATCCCCGCGGCCGCTGAGGCACACCACGATCACCTCGTTCTTCGACCGTCCGGCGGCCAGCTCCATCGCCTTGGCCACCGCGTGCGAGCTCTCCAGCGCCGGCATGATTCCTTCGCTCGCCGCCAGCGCGTCGAACGCCTGCATCGCTTCGTCATCGCGGCAGCTCGTGTAGCGAACGCGACCCGAATCTTTCCAGAAGCTGTGCTCGGGGCCGACGCCGGGATAATCCAGGCCCGCCGACATTGAGTGCACCGGGCTCGTCTGCCCGTCTTCGTCCTGCATCACATAGCTGAAGCTGCCGTGCAACACGCCGGGCTTGCCGTAGGTGAGCGTCGCCGCATGCTCGCCAGGCTGGCTGCCAAGTCCGCCGGCTTCAACGCCGACCAATTCCACTTCCGCATGTTCAGCGAACGGATAAAACATCCCCGCCGCATTGCTGCCGCCGCCGACGCAAGCGACCGCCATGTCCGGCAGGCGACCCAGCCGCTCGCCGCACTGCTCGATCGTCTCGCGACCAATAACCGACTGAAAGTCGCGGACAATCCGCGGGAACGGATGCGGCCCCACCACCGAGCCCAGGATGTAATGCGTATCGCCGACGCTCGCCATCCAGTCGCGCATCGCCTCGTTGATCGCGTCGCGCAGCGTCCGGCTGCCGCTGGTCACTGGCCGCACTTCGGCGCCTAGCAGCTTCATCGAGAACACGTTCGGCGCCTGTCGGCGAATATCCTCCTCGCCCATGTATACGACGCAGGGCAGGCCGAAGTGGGCGCACGCCGTCGCGGTCGCCACGCCATGCTGCCCGGCGCCCGTCTCGGCGATCACCCGCCGCTTTCCCATCCGCAGCGTGAGCAGCGCCTGGCCGAGCGTGTTGTTGATTTTGTGGGCGCCCGTGTGGTTCAGATCTTCGCGCTTCAGCCAGATCTGAGCCCCGCCCACCTGCTCGCTCAGCCGCCGGGCGTGATACAAGGGCGACGGCCGGCCGACGAAGTGCTTCAGCAGCTCGTCCAGCTCCGCCTGAAAAGCCGCGTCGGCGCACGCCTTGGCGTACTCCGCCTCAAGCTGGTCCAGCGCATACACCAGCGTCTCGGGCACATACCGCCCGCCAAACGCCCCAAACCGCCCTTCGGCGTCGGGCCCTTCACTCGCTTGCGTCGCATTTCCAGCAGGTATATTGATACTCACAGCTCGCCGATCCTCCTCGCTAGATTGTCGATGCCGGCCTGCGTTCTAGCAAGGCAAAAAGAATAGGGCCTCACGCAAAGGCGCAAAGGCGCAAAGAAAACAGGATTAAGAATCTGCCCGCGAATCACGCGCATATAAGAGAGCAATTCCAATGACCTTCCCACGGGCAAATACATCTGACAGCGGCTCTTCTGATTTCTCTCCTTCAATCGCGAAGATTCGCGTGATTCGCGGGCTGCTCCTGATCTTCCTTTGCGCCTTTGCGCCTTT
>DASVCM010000704.1:0-3125 GCA_036381635.1 Lacipirellula sp. | reverse complement strand
GTCGCCGTCGGCGAGACCCAAGCGGGATTGCGCACGAGGCCCCAATCCTTCCACCAGCCCGGAAAGCGATTTCGATCGGGACCGATCTGCTGTATCTCCCGCGTTTCGACGGAGCCGATCAGGTGCAGCTTGCCGTCCAGGAAGGCTTTGCCGCCGGCGATGCTCACGTTGGTGTTCTCGCCGTCCATTTGCTCGGTGATGCCGCTCGAGAACCGCGTCTTGAGCCCTTCGAACTCTCGGTCGAGCACGAAGTTGACGACGCCGGCGACCGCGTCGGCGCCGTAAGCCGCCGACGCCCCGCCCGTCACGATGTCGACGCGCTGCATGAGGGCGCTCGGAAAGTTATCGATGTTGACGCTGCCGTTGGCGTCGGCGGGAGCGATGCGCACGCCGTCGAGCAGCACGAGCGTTCGGTTCAAGCCCATGCCGCGCAGGTTCAGGTAGGAGCCGCCGGCCGTGGTGCTGATCGCGTTGCCGCCGCGCTGCGCCGTAGGTGTAGCGAACAACTGCGGCAGCCTATGGCGCCGATGCCGTGGCCGGCGTCGTAAACTTCGTGCTCAACCGCGAGTTCGAAGGGCTCAAGACGCGATTCTCCACGGGCATCACCGAGCAAATGGACGGTGAGAACACGAACGTGAGCATTGCGGGCGGCAAGGCGTTTCTGGACGGCAAGCTGCATCTCATCGGCTCGGTCGATACGCGGGAGATTCAGCAGATCGGCCCGGACCGCGATCGCTTTCCGGGCTGGTGGAAAGATTGGGGGCTCGTGCGGAATCCGGCCTGGGTTTCGCCGACGGCGACGCCGGACATTCCGCAGCGCATCCACGCACCGTACGTATTCGGGGCGCAGTCGTCACCGCAGGGCTTGATCATTACGTCGACGCCGGGCTTCGCCTACCGCAATTGGACCTTCACCGATGACGGTTCGGACGTTCGGCCGTACGCGTTCGGCGATTACCTTTCTCTCGCCGGCGTGACTCCGGGCGCTGGCGCGCTGAACAATCAATCGGGCGGGCAGGAGTACAAGTACTACGATCTCTCCACGCAGCGCAGCTCGCTGCGCGGCGTGCGCGGCAACGACGTCTCGCAGCGTTCGCTCTTCATCGGTCTGAAATACGACGTGACCGATCGCTTCAGCATCCATGGTCAGGCGATGGACGGCCGCAGCGAAACGGGCTTCTACGGTCAGGCCAGCAACATGACCATCCCGGGCTCGCTCTACGCATGGACGATTTACCGCGACAACCCCTACATCCCCGCGCGGCTCGGCGCGGAGATGGACCGGCTGGGCATGACTTCGTTTCAGATGACGCCCGCGGGCATCATCGACGGCCCGGGGCTCATCAATATCTACGACAACCGCGGCGACCGCAGCATCGGCGAGCTCAAATCGCAGACGCTCGGCTTCGACTTCGACATCAACGATAACTGGACCCTGACCGCCAACTATCAGAGCGGCAGGTCCACCGTCGAGACGGGCATCGTCAATGTGCCGCGCATCGATAAGTTCTTCCTCGCGATGGACGCCGTGACGGATCCGAACACCGGCGACATCGTTTGCAACATCGCTCTCAGGAATCCGAGCGCCGACGAGCTCGCGCAGTTCATGGTGGGCAAGCGGCTGCCGAGCCCGATCGATCCTCTCGGCGTCGAGGCCGACTCGCCGATCGGCCCGCTGAACCCGCAGGAGTGTGTGCCGTTCAATCCCTTCGGCACGGGCAATGCGAATCAGGCCGCGAAGGATTGGATCGTGGACGCCGCGAAGAAGCAAAACCGCGTCCTCGATCAGGATTTCGCCGAGGTGTTGGCGACCGGCACGGTCGCGCAAGGGTGGGGCGCCGGTCCGCTCCAGCTCGCCGCGGGCCTCACCTGGCGCGACGAGGAATTCACGCAGTCCAACTTTCCCTCCTATGGCGAACGCGGCGTGCTGAATGCACCCGATCTCGGCATTCGCGGCATCCCGTCCGGCTTCGCGGGCGCGGGCAACCGCTCGCTGCATCCGTTCTCCGCAATCGGCGTCGGCGGCGGCAAGAGGAGTGTGTGGGAGTGGTACACCGAGTTGAACATCCCGATCTGGCAATGGGATTCCGGGCAGCGTATCGGCACCTCGCTCGCCTACCGAAAGTCCGACTACAAGCGCGCGGGAGTCCAGGACAGCTGGAAGGTCGGTCTCGACGCGCAAATCGTCCCGACTCTGCGCTGGCGCTACACCAAGTCGAGCGACATCCGGGAGCCGAATTTCGCCGAAATCTTCCTGACGGGGACCGGCGGCGGCCGCGTGGACGATCCGTTCCGAAACAACGAAAGCAACGGCGCCCTGACGGTGCTCGCCACGTCCAACCCCGCGCTCGGAGCAGAGAAGGGTGACACGGTCACTACGGGCTTCGTTTGGCAGCCTGAGTTCGCCGACTGGATCGACGGCCTGCAACTCTCTTTGGATTGGTACGACATCAATCTGAGCGGCGCAGTGGCGGCCTATGGTGCGCAGCGCATCGTCGATGACTGCTTCGCGACGGGTGCGGCGAGTGCCTGTGACCTGATTCAGCGCATTCCGACGACCGACGGCAGCATCGGGCCCATCTCGCGGATACTCAATCAGAATATCAACGCGGATACGGCCGAGACCCGCGGCGTGGACCTCGAGATGATCTGGGCCTTCGAGCCGGACTTCATCGCTAACCAGACGGAGTCGTTCTCGATCCGGGCGCTCTTCGGCCGCCTCGACGAGAACTCGACGACGACGGCGGCGGGCACGACGCAGGATCTGGCGGGGAGCCAAACCCGTCCGGAATACTCCGGTGTGATTACCGGAACGTACAACCTCGGGCCCTGGGGACTCATGCTTCAGAGCAGCTACTACGACGAGGTGATGTACAACTCCACTTATATCGAGGGCAAGGATATCGACGACAATTGGATCGCCTCGCAAACGACGTGGAATTTCGCCGCGTCGTATCGGCACCAGACGGCGAACGGCATGGCATGGCGCGCGGCGTTCAACGTCACGAACCTGTTCGACCGTGCGCCCTCCATCGTCGCCAACACGACCGGACAGGGCATGGTCTTCGGCCAGGACACGCTCGGGCGCCGATATCAGCTGAGCCTGAACCTCGACTTCTGAGACG
>DASVCM010000703.1:0-5421 GCA_036381635.1 Lacipirellula sp. | reverse complement strand
GTCCGCCGAGGGTCCGGCTAGCCATTTGGCGGAAAACGAAACGACGCGATCGCGGCTGACCAGCAGACCCATGAACAAATCGCGAAGTTCAGCCGCCACGGCTGCTGGCAGTTATTCGCGACTAGCAGAACAGGCTTGGCGGACTGCCCGAAGTGCTGCAAGAATTGGGCCGACCGAAACGCTGCCCGGACGAGCGACCTCATCGCTTGACTTTCGCCTTCTTGCGCTTCGTCCGCGTTGTGCGCTTCGCCTTCTTGCGGCGAGCGCCGGCCGCCTTCTTCTTTCGCGGCGTCGAAGCCAGCATGTCCGCCAGCGACACATTGGCGAACGTTTCGCGCACTTGCACCAGCGCTTCATCAAGCGTGCGCTGCAGCGTCGTCGGCGCGCTGCGCGACTTGCCCCGCGCGCGCTTCAGCGGCTCGACCGCATCGATCACGTCGAGCAGACTGATGTCCTTCGGCCCCTCGGCCAGCGTTACGCCGCCTCCCACGCCGCGCCGCGAGTGGATCAACCCAGCGCGCCGCATCGACTGCAGCACCTTCGCCAGATAGGCGCTCGGCACCTTCGTCTTCGCCGCGATCTCTTTGGTCGTCGAGGCGGCCGGAGCGTCGGCGGCCAGTTGAACCATTGCTCGCAGAGCGTATTCAACCGTCTGGGAGAACATGGCAAGCCCGTAATCGAGGGTGCGCGATGGCGATAATCGCCGACTACGAGACGGGGCGGCAAATCTTTGGCCAAACCCTCGCGGTTTGGCGCTGCCGTTGAGCAATACCCGTCACGGCCACCTTGCCCAGCCCCCACGTTTTAGCGTTTCCCACCCGGCCATGGGTAGCAGGGGGCTAAATATTTGAGGGCCGTCGGGGCGACCGCCCGCTTGCTGCAAATTCGGGCCCATTTGTCATCAATCCAGCCGCGCGGTAACGGCGGCGGCCGTTTCTCGCTTGGAAGACTATGGAGCGGCCCCCCGACGGCCGCTCGGACTTAAGACTCCCATTTGGAAGCCTCCCGCCATGGTCGCCTTCAGCAGCAGCCGCCGTCATCGCACCCAGCCATTTCTGCAGACCAGTCCCGAAGCGCTAGCAGCCCGCAGCGATCAAGCCCTTGCCCAGGGCGTCGCCGCGTCGAGGCGGAATACCCACGCCCTCTCGGTGACGCAAGCGTCCGACGGCTCCATTAAGAACGTCCGCATCGGGGCGTGGCGGCTCCTCTCGGCAGGGCCCGAGCGGCGAATCGCCGAAGTTAGGCAACTCCCGTCCGGTCCCATAGCCGTGCGGATCGAGCGGCTGGCCGACTCTGGCAGCCGCGCCAGCAGTGAGATTTGGCAGCTTTACGACCCGCAGGGGGGCCTGGACGCGGCCCTGCAAACGGCAGCCGGCGGCGCGCTGGCGATACTTACCAACTACCGCACACGGCAGGCCTGCCGCATGCTCCGGAACGGCCGGAATGAGTTTGAGACGGTCGAAACTTGGAGCATCTGATCCAAAAACGACCAACGGCCGCCAAAATGGCGGCCGTGAGCGGCAATCAGTAGTGGGTTGGTTTGAACCCTGTCACCCCGAGGGGTCCGGCTAGATTTCGCGGCGGACCTCGGAATGACTTGATGGCGGAGATCTCGCCTACTTCTTGGCCGGCGCCGCCTTCCCAGCCGCAGGCGCCGCCGCGGCGCCTTCCTCGTCTTCCTTCGACTTCTTCTTTTTCTTCTTCAGCGAAAGCTTCTTCACCCGCACCTTCGGCAGCCCCAGCGGCGACTGGCCCTCGACCCAGCGGTCGGTTTCCTTCAGCCGCTCCAGCCGCTCGGCACGGGTCAGGACGCTCCGGGCGCTAGTCGCGCCACGACGAATTTTCAGGCTTTTGTCGATGGTCATCGGAAGACTCCCGCCGTCTGGGCGGCGGCTGCGATTCGTGATTCTAAGAATTATCGACCGACATACGCCGGCCGGGTACGTACATGGGAATCCGGCATTCTACCGGCGACCAGCGGCTTCCGCAATCGCTCCATTTAGCCCCGCCGCTGGCGGCTGGCCGCGGGGCGAGCGCCGCGGCTAAATCGTCTATGCCGTCGTCATCTCGCGCGGCCGGACAATCCCCGCCGTCACCAGCGCCATCAACAAACCTGCGACCACCTCATAGACAATCTGCCCCGCGGCATACCCCGCGGGATGGAACCACCAGATAACGCTGCCGACATTCGTCCAGATGGCGGCGATAATGCTCACCAACAGCAACACCCCCACGCGGCTCGCATAAGTCGGCAGGCCGTGCACGACCGTCGCCAACAAAATTCCCGCGAGCAGCGCAATCACAAAGCTATGCGCCAGCCCCATGGCAAACTGCACCGGGTCCATCGGCGACACGCCGGCCTGATGATACGCCATGTGAAACACCGGCCCCTCCTCCAGCTTCTTCTCCCACTCGCTCAAGGCGGTCTCGTCGTGCATGTCCTTCACCGGACCGGGATAGACATACATGCCGTCAGGAAGATTGCCGCCGCGAAGCGGCGCGACGACGTCAAGCGCCGTATCTTCCGGCAGCGTCGCCATGAGCTGCGACGTCATATTCAGCACGGGGCCCCAGTAGACAAAGCCCCAAAAGAACATCAGGACCGCCGAGATGGCGGCCGCGGCAATGACTCGCAAGGCCATGTGAGACTCCCTCATGAAATAACCGCGAGCCGGGAACGTAAGTGACCGGAGAATGACGAATGACGAATGACGAATGAAAAAAGGCCGGCGCTTCCGCTCATTCGTCATTCGTCATTCAGGAATTCGTCATTATTTCTGAACGTCTTCGTGCTTGACCGTCCGCAGCGCGTTCATCAGCAGCTTCATCGACTGAAATCGCTTATCAGGCTCCGGCTCCAGGCACTTGTGGATGATGTCGCGCAGCTTCGGGTTGATCTTCGGATAGTACGCTTCGATCGACTTCGGCTGCGATTGCGCATTGCTCATCGCGGCCATGCCGTCGGCGCTGCCGCGCTGCCAGGGCAACTCGAAGGCGAACATTTCGTAGATCGACACGCCGAACGAGAAAATGTCGATCCGCTGGTCCGTCGGCTTGCGGCGCACCACCTCCGGCGCCATGTAGTTGGGCGTCCCCGTGCGGATTCCCGGCTGTTGGAACTCTTTGCGCGCCGGCACCGTCAGGCCGAAGTCGATCAGCTTCAGCGACGTGGCGTCTTTGGTGCACACAAAGTTCCGCGGACAGATGTCGCGGTGAATGAACCCCGCCTCGTGCACCGCCAGCAGCGCCTCGCCGGCCTGCTTCATCAGTTCCAGGCGATTGCCGTCCAGTAGCTTACTCTTGGCGATGATCAGCGAGTTGAGCCCCGGGCCGTCGAGGTATTCCATCACGACGAACTGCTCGCCCTTCGAGGTGATCCCATGCCCCAGCGGCGTGACGATCCGCGGGTGATTGAACTTCGCCGCGATCTCCCCCTCGGTCGGCTTGTCGAGCCCGCGAAACCGCATCTCGAGCTGCTCGGTCTTGTCCTTGTCGAGGATCTTCAGGCCCACGATCTGATCGGTCTGCCGATCGCGGGCCATGTAGAAGCTGCTCATGGTTCCCGAGACGGCTTCGCGCAGAATCTCATACCGGCGGCTGATATCAACCTTGCCGCCTTCAATCAGCGATTTGAAGAATCCGCCGATGCCCATGGTAGTAGATAGGGGGTAGTCGGTAGGGGGTAGTCGGCAGTGCGTGGTCGGCCAGGGATCGTGGCTTGTTACTACCCACTACCGACTACCCACTATCTCTTCCCACAATAATCAATCACCCGCGCGATCTCGCTCTTCAGCTCCGCGCGGCGGACGATGCGGTCGATGTACCCATGGGCCAGCAAGAACTCGCTCGTTTGAAAGCCCTCGGGCAGCTCGATGCGGATCGTCGCCTTGATCGTTCGCGGGCCGGCGAAGCCGATCAGCGCCTTCGGCTCGGCAAAGATAATGTCGCCCAGCGACGCGAAGCTCGCAGCCACCCCGCCCATCGTCGGGTTGGTCAGCACCGAGATAAACAGTCCGCCCGCTTCGTCGTACTTGGCCAGCGCCGCCGAGACTTTGGCCATCTGCATCAGCGAGAAGATTCCTTCGTGCATCCGGGCTCCGCCGCCGGAGCCGCTGATGATGATCAACGGTAGGTGCTCGGCGGTCGCGCGCTCGATCAGCCGCGTGAGCCGCTCGCCCACGACCGAGCCCATGCTCCCCATGATGAACGCCGAGTCGGTCACGCCCAGCGCCACGCGACGGGCGCGGATCATGCCGCTCCCCGTGAGCACCGCGTCCTTCAGCCCGGTCCGTTTCTGCTCGGCCGTGAGCCGCTCGGCATACGGCTTCTTATCGTTGAACCCGAGCGGATCGACCGGAATGAGGTTGCCGTCCCATTCCTCGAACGTCCCCTCATCGAGCACCGCCTGGATGCGCCCCTGGGCGCCGAGGTACATGTGGAAGTCGCACTTCGGGCAGACATTCCCGTTCTGCTCAACGCTCTTCCGGTAGAGCATCTCGCCGCAATCGTCGCACCGCATCCACAGCCCGCTGGGGACGCCGCGCTTTTCGCGGGGACTCTTCCCCTTGTCGCCGGGTGCTTCGATATCGCTGGACGCCATTGCCACGGGAAACAGGTGGAGCCGCGTCGGCTCGGAATCTGGAGGGGTGCGGACCGAAGATCGCAGTATATCAGCGGCCCCACACCGCAGCCATGGCGGCTATATAGCCGAGCCATCCTGGCTCGGCGCATTTCCGTTTACCGGGCCCAGCTCGTTCGGCCAGGATGGCCGGGCTATTTACTCCGCCGCCACTTCCAGCGGTTCCCACAGCGGATTGCTCGCCGCCGCCGAACCGCAGACGCATGGCGTCGGATCGTTGCCGAGCAGGCACTTCAGCACGCTCGCCAGCGGCTGGGCCAGCACCAAGGCAATCGTCCCCTGCTTGTGCTTCTTGGTGATCTTCGACAGCGCCGCGCGAATCCGTTCCTTCACCTCCTGAAGCGTCTCCCCCTCCGGCGGACAGACCGTGTCCGGACGATCCTGCCACTGCCGATACACCTTCGGCTGCTTGGCTTTCACTTCGTCGAACAGCAGCCCCTGCCACAGGCCCTGATCCAGGTTGTGCAGTTGCTTGACCGTCTTGTGCCGCACGTCGAGCCGATCGCCGACGATCTCGGCCGTCTGCTGGGCGCTGAGGCCCGGACCGGCGTACAGCGCGTCGATCGGCGCGGTCCGCGCCGCCAGCTCCTCGGCCGTCGCCTTGGCCTGCCGGCGACCTTCCTCGCACAACGGCACGTCGAGCGTCCCCTGAATGCGCCCCTCGGCGTCGAACTCCGTGATGCCCGAGCGGATGAGCAGGATCGTTAACATCGGACGTGAGAATCCTTCTGTCTTTCGCCTGACTAACAGTTGAACCATGGTTGTCTGTTCTTTGTGGGAGG
>DASVCM010000702.1:0-4057 GCA_036381635.1 Lacipirellula sp. | reverse complement strand
CGTTGCCGTCCTCGCCGAAGCCGTGCACTGTTAGCCCGTCGGGTAACTGATCGCTGGCGAACTGCGGGATCTGGAACTCGTGGAGGGTTCCCATTTGCAGGTCGGCGTAAAACAGCCGGCCGTCGACGCGCGGCGGATTGTTTCGAATGGCGAGGTCGCCGAAAACATACTTGCCAAATAGCTCGGGTATCGCCGACCCGCGATAGACGAATCCGCCGGTAATCGAGATGCCGTCGCCGTGATCGTACTCGAGCGTTCCGCCGGGGCCAGAAATCGGGTCGATCAACCCCGCGGGCACTCCTGGGCTGCGATTCCCCGGCGCCGGGCCGACGCTGCCGGTGGTGCGGTCGAACAGGAAGTCGCCTTCCTTGACGGCCCAGCCGTAGTTGCCGCCGATCTCGACGCGGTTGATTTCTTCGATCGTACCCTGCCCCACGTCAGCGAGGATCAAGTCGTTTGTCCCTCCACGGTCGAACGCGAAGCGATAGGGATTGCGGAACCCATACGCATAGATTTCGGGGACCTGTCCCGCCGCATCAAAGGGATTCCCAACCGGGATGCGGTACTGGCCGTTGAGGCTGACGGGATCGGGGCTGCCGGTGGTTAGCGATGGGTTGAGCGGATCGATCCGCAGCATCTTGCCCATCGGCGTGGTCAGATTCTGCGCGTTGCCGCCAGGCTCGATGTGGCTGGCCCCTACGTCGTTGGCATTGCCGCCGTCGCCGGTGGCGAGATACAGATAGCCGTCCGGTCCAAAGGCAATCGTGCCGCCGTTGTGGTTGTTGGCCGTTTTGCCGAACGAAAAGATCTCGCGACGCGACGCGGGATCAACAACGTTCGGATCCGACGACATCTTCCATTCGTTGATCACCATCTTGAAATTCTGCGTCGCGCCGTTGGGCGACGGATAGTCGGGCGACGTCCCCGCGGGAATTGGCTCGGTCGAATAGGTATAGAGCGTTTTGAATCCCAGGCTTCGCGAATTGCTGAATCCCGGATGGAACGCCAGCCCTAGGAACCCGCGCTCGTCGTTGAAGCTAGCCGGGTTATGCGAAGCGCCGATGCGCGGCTGAATATCGAGCGCATTGCCGGTGAGCAGCGTTCCGTTCTGGATAATGCGTAGCTGGCCCTGCTGCTCGACGACGAACAGCCGGCTCGCGTCGCCGGGGGGGCTGATGCCGTAATCGGGCGCCCCCATGCCGGTGGCCACGGCCTGCAGCCGCACGGCGATATCTCCCTGCGGGATGGCCGGCAAGTACGGTACGCCGCGGGCCATATCTGCGGCTGTCGAGACGAAAAGTGCCAACGCACACAAACAAGCGCATCCGCGTCGCATCATGGGATCCACCTCGCGGGTTCGAATCAGGCGCACCGGCGCCGAGAAGCCGTCCAAGAGCGGGCGACAACAGTTGTGAATGAATTGTCGCGCAATATCGCGGGCCGGACGTTCGAGGCTCGCTCGATGAAAAGTACGGCCCGAACTGCCGCCCTGGATGCGGCCAAATGCCGCTGGCCATGCATTGTCGTATAATGCCGCGAGTCTCCCCGCCCCGTTTTCTGCAGGAACCTTGCCGATGTCGCAGCCCGATTCGCTGGAGGTGATGATCGACGGCCAACTCGTCCAGTGCCGCTCGGTGGACGACAAGATGCGCCTGGAGCCAGTCGGCGGCATTCTGGCCGACGGCTCGGTCGAGGGGTACCGCCGCGAAGAGCTGGACGCGATGGTCGCTACGCTCGAACGCTATGAGCTAGCGGAGGCGGCGCAACGGCTTAAGGCGCTTTTGAGAAAGCAATAGCGCCGCGGAATTCTCCGGTCGCTCACGCTCCCGGCTCGCCGGACTCCGGTCGCTTAGGCTCGCGGCGTCGACGCGTACATCGCGCCGTCATCGCGAGGGCTGCGAATGTGATAAGCGAGGCCGCCGTCGGTTCGGGAATGGCGGCCGCCGCGGCGAGGCTTGGCGCGGGGCCGACGTTTCGCTGCCAGACGAGAAAATCGCGGCCGTCCACGTCGCCGTCGTCGTTGGCGTTGCCTTGCGAAACCGTTGGCGTCCCCGTGGCGCCGAAGTTGGTTCGCCACGCCATCAGGTCGGCGCCATCGACGATGTTGTTGCCGTTGAAGTCGCCAGGCGTCGGCGTGCTGCCGCCGAGGTTGACCGAGCCCGCTTGGCCCGCAAAGTTCACCGGCGTGTTCACCCCCGTGCTCAACACGTCTGGGCCAAAAGGCGTGGTATCGGCGTCGTGCAGTGAATTGACGCCATCCTTGGGGATTTGGCTACCCGAGACCGTGAGAATGTCGAAGTCATGGGCGAAATTGAACTCGATGGTCGCCGCATCGGGATCGAATAAATTCCCCGAAACGGGCGTGTAGTCTGGCGTCACCCCGCCGCTTATCGCGCCGAACCCATTGGTCGCGATTAAAAAGTGCTTGTTGGCCGTGGATCCCGGCAGGTCGCGATCGAACTCGATCGTCTTCGCCACGCCGTCGGACGTGATGACCATGTTGTGAGGGTCCAAGAACTCCTGGCCAGCGGAGGAGGTAAAGAATTCGACGAATTGGACTGACCCGTCGGCGCTCGTGAACACCTCCTTGATCGCCCACAGGTGAAACGCCGCGTGGGCATTCTCAGAACATGACGCAGTTGACAGTAGTGCTGCCGCCAGCGCCGCTAGATGCCAAGATCGAATCCCCTTCATAACTGCCTCTACGCGACCCTAAATCGTTCGACCCGGTTGCATAACTCACCCGTCGCGCTCGTCGTCATTTTACTCGACCGCCGCGCCAAAGACGCCCGTCGCCCGCATGGCCCAAGAAAAAAATCGCCGCCAGCGTCTCCAGCGCCCGAGCGGCTACCGCTCGCGCTTTTTCCGTGAGGACCGATCCGGCGCTGTTTCCGTCGCCTGGGGGGTTGGCTCCACATGCCGCAGGTCTTCGCGCGAGTATGCTTTAGGAATCGGTTGGCCGCCTTCGTCGATGTAGTACCGAATGCGGTTCCAGCGGGCGTCCCAGTGCATTTCTCGGATCGTGCCGGTTCGCCAGGAGTTGACGGCGCCGCGCGACATGACCTCGACCCAGTCCCCCATGTCGAACCCTTCCCACGGGACCTCGCGCCAGAGCGTTCGCTTTACGCGCAGCCGCAGCACGCCATAGCTGATGATGACGTACTCGCCGCGCTGGCCGTCGCGCTTGAAGACTTTTGGGCCGGGGATGTTCGACCGGGCCAGCGACACGTCGCGGGGGTGGACCCAATCGTCGCCATCCTCGGGCCACCAGGGATAGAATCCGTACTTGGGTTCGGGCTTTAGCGGCGCTAGGCGCTCGGGCGATGGCTCTTTTGACCTGCGTGCATTGTTCCGGTCACTTACGTTCCCGGCTCGCCTCGACTGTTGGCGGCTCATCGGCATTGCTCATGGAAAGCGCTCTGTGCCGAGGGCGCCCCTGCGCGCTCGCACAACGCTTTTCATCGTACCGAACGCCGCCCCCGCCGGCTAACCGAACGCCGCCGCGCCAGCATCCCCAGCACGGCGCCTGCCGCGACAGTTCCGAACGTCGCCGGTTCCGGCACTGCCGCTGAAATCCCACCCGCCGGCGCCAGGCCGCTGCCCAACTGCCGCTGCCAGGCGAGCAGGTCGGCGCCGTCGCTGTCGCCGTCGTCGTCGGCGTCGCTGAGAGCGTTCTCGCCGAAGTCGCCCTGCCACTGCTGCAGGTCGTCGCCGTCGACGTCGCCGTCGTTATCGAAGTCGGCAGTGAACGTCGGCGCGCTGACGACCGCCAGCACGCCAGCGGTTTCCAACGCGGCGACGTCCCACAGCAAACCCGGCGAGAGCTGCGGCAGTTGGATGGCGTCGAAGTTTCCATGGATTCCGCCAATCGCATTAATGATATCGAAGGCGTCGCCGGCCGCGGGGGCGAAGCCATTGATGAGCTGCACGTCGAGGACGCCGCCGAGGGTCGCAACGCCGGCGCCGAGCATGTGGTTGAGTTGGTCATACTGGCTCCCGGCGTTCGTTCCGCCAATCTCTATTTCAAGTATGCCGTCGTAGATGACGCTGCCGCAGA
>DASVCM010000701.1:0-3202 GCA_036381635.1 Lacipirellula sp. | reverse complement strand
AAAGGCGGAAAGTTCGAGAGTTCCTGGAAATCGCCGTTCGACAAAATGGCACTTAACGGCTGGGGCGGTGTCTTTCGGGTGGTTTGAGTTTGGCTCCGGGCGCGTCAAGTGGTTTGTGTAAACGGCCGGTTTTTTCCTTGCGCCGCAGGCTGTCGGGGCGGTTGCGGGTTCCGGCGAAGGCGAACGCAGTTTCCGAAGGGAAGCCGAACGGCGTTCCGGACTGAAGCCGAACACCATCGGAGCGTAGCGACGCTGGCCTTCTGATTGTGCGAGAAGTGTTCGGCTTCGTCAAGATTCGCCATCCGGAGCGAAGCGGAGGCGGGCGGCCGCGGCGGGGGAAAGGGGTGCGGGGAAAGGGACGGCAGTCCCGTTTCCCGCTCAGCACTGGAGCGACCCGGCGAGCGACAGCTCGCCGGCTACGCACCACGCTTCTTCCGCATCGAGTCCCCGCGCATTTCGATCCGGTGAGCGTTGTGGACGAGGCGATCGAGGATGCCGTCCGCGATGGTCGGATCGCCGATCTGTTCGTGCCAGCGCGCCACCGGTAACTGCGACGTGAGGATCACCGAGCGGACCTGATATCGGTCCTCACAGATTTCCCAGAAGTCCCGCCGCTCCGGTTCGCTCAACGGAGCCATCGCCCAGTCGTCAATGACCAAGACGTCGATGCGGCTCAGTTTGGCGAGTAGCAGCCGCAGACTGCCGTCGGCGCGAGCCAGCGCGAGATCCCGGAACAGCGCCGCCGCTCGCGTGTACAGCGCGGAGTAGCCGTCTCGGCACGCCTTCTGCGCCAACGCGCAGGCGATGAAGCTCTTGCCCACGCCGGTCGGCCCCAGAATGAAGATGTGCTCGTGGTTGCGGACCCAGGCCGATTCCTGTGCCAAGCCGCGAATCACGCTCTTGTCCAGACCGCGGGCCGCGCGATAATCGATCTCCTCGACGCACGCATTGCCGCGCAGTTTGGCGACATACAGCCGTCGCGCCAGCGCCTGGTTCTGACGCCAGCTCCATTGGTGATCCACCAGCAAGCCCAGTCGTTCCAGAAAGCTCAGCTCACGCGCGGTGGGGTCCTGCTCTTGCGCTTTGAGCGCGTCGACCATGCCGTGCAGCCGCATGGCGAGAAGTTTCTCCATCATCGGTTGTTCGAGCATCGGTGATCTCCTATTCGAAGTACTCCGCGCCGCGAATGTTGTCATGCGGCGGGGGCAACGGCGGGGCGGCAAGAGGTGCAAGCGGCTGCCGGTCGAGCGAGTTCTTGAGGATGGACTCGACACTCCGGTAGCGACACGCGCCGGTGAGTAAGGCGCGTTCGCTGGCGGCCTCCATGCGTTGATGCGAGTAGGTCTTCGCCAAACGCATGATGCCGAGACAGGCGCGATATCCCATCTCCGGGTGCGGCTTGTCGGCGAGCATCCGCTCGACGAGCCGGGCCGTGTGCGGGCCGACCTTCCGCGCCCAGTCGATCAGGCGCGACGGTGGCCACTCCAGATGGGCTTGGTGACTCTTGGGGCGGTGCTCTGCAACCGTGATGGCCTTGTCGCGGCCCCGGCTGCGGACGTGGGAGGCGACGCGCGTGCCTTTGTGCAGGATCTCGACGGTCGTGGCCGTCGCGCGGACTTCCACCTGTTCGTGGACGAGGTTGTACGGCACGCTGTAGAAGTTGTCGTCGAAGGCGACGTGATAATCGATGTTGACCCGCGCGCGCAGCCACTGGCTGAGTTCAAACGGCTCGCTTGGCAATGGCTTCAGCGCCGGCCGGTCCAGTTCCGCAAAGACGCTGGCACGGCTGCCTTCGCGCTTGCGAAAGGGGCGGTGGTTGAGACGTTCGAGCAGTTCTCGGATGGCGCGATTGGCGTCCTCCAAAGAAAAGAACTTGCGATGGCGCAAGGCGGCGACGATCCACCGCTGCGCCACCTGAACGGCGCTTTCCACGACGGCCTTATCTCGCGGCTTATACGGGCGCGCCGGAACGACGCCGAAGCCGTATTGCACGGCGAAGTTGTGATAGGTCGGGTTCAGGTCGGGATCGTAACGGCAGGCCTTCGTGACGCCGGTGCGCGCGTTATCGGGCACCACCAGCACCGGCACGCCCTTCCAGTACTCAAAGGCGTGGACGTGAGAGCGCAGCCACGATTCCATCTGCTGGTCGCGCGTCGCCTCCGCCCACGTGTACGAGCTTGCGCCGAGCGCCGCCACAAACAGCGGCGCCTGCCAGACCTCGCCGGTCGCCGCATCGTGGATCGGAATGGTGTCGCCGGCCCAATCGACGAAGGCCTTCTCGCCGGCTTTGTGCTCCTGGCGCATGACGACGTCGAGCTTCCGCCGCCAGCGCTGGTACAACTCGCAGAAACGGCTGTAGCCGTAGCCGTCTGGGTTGCTCGCGCGGTACTCCTCCCAGAGCAACCGCAAGGTGACGTTGCGGTGTTTGCGGAGTTCCTCGCGGATGGCGGCGAAGTCGGGCGTGGCCTTCTGCGCCGGCGTGGCTGGCTCGGCAGCCGGAAACAGGGCCGCCTCCAGCTTGGCGTCATCCCAGCCTTCTGGCAGCGGCCACGTGATGTTGGCCGTCACGGCGCGCTTCAGATACTCGTGGACCGTGCTGACGGCGAGGGAACAACTGCGGGCGATTTGCCTCTGATCGAGTTTCAGTTCGTATCGAAGTCTCAGGACCTCTTTGGTCTTACGCATGGACGTTCTCCTAGCCGGCAACGATTCCTCCCTTTCGGAAGGGTCTCGCACCGGCGGCGATGTCCAACGCCGCCCGTCTGTGGAAAACGTTCCGGGCCAAGCCGAACAGCATTCCGGGACCGCCCGAAAACTGTTCGGCTTCGGCCCGGATTCCTGTTCGCCTTCAGCCCGGAATTCTGTTCGGAATCAACGCGGAACCCTGTTCGGCTTCACTCCGGAATCGCGTTCGCCTTGCCCCGGATTCCGCACGCAAGTGAGCCGCGCCGCCAAACTGCTGGATGAAGAGTTGACTGCCTGGCGGCAACGGCCACTTGGCCAGATCCCTTATCTGGTGCTCGACGCCCGCTACGAAAAGGTGCGGTACGGCGGCTCGGTGGTTTTCCTGCGCCGTGCTGATCGCCGTCGGGGTCAGCCCCGATGGTCATCGGGTTTTGCCAGGCGTGAGCGTCTCGCTCAGCGAAGCCGAAGTCCATTGGCGCGAGTTTCTCGGCAGTCTGCAGGACCGCGGCTTGCATGG
>DASVCM010000700.1:0-7985 GCA_036381635.1 Lacipirellula sp. | reverse complement strand
TAGATTCTTCGCTTCGCTCAGAATGACTTACCACGGGTGCTAAATGAAGTACTCAATCCTCAAAGCGCTCGCATGAATGCGACCAGGTCTTGTTTCTCTTCCGGCGTGAGCTGCAGCATCAGCACGATGTTGAAGAACTCGACCGTGTCTTCCAGCGTCAGGCAGCGGCCATCGTGCATGTAGGGCGGAGAGTCCTTGATGCCGCGGAGGGTGAACGTCTTGATCGGTCCGTCGCCCGGCTCATTGAGGAACCGCTCCAGGTGGAGATCGTGCATTTGGTGATCGAGAAAATGTGGTCCCGTATGGCATTCAGCACAACGGCCTTTGCCATGGAAGATTTCCTGGCCTCGCAGCTCAGCCTCGGTCCCTTTCATGGGATCGATGCGGCCGAAGACGTCGAGCTTCGGCGCTGGCGGGAAGTCGAACATGTTCTGCATCTGGGCCATGTGGCTCACTTCCACGCGATCGAAGATCGTAAAGCCCTTCTTCATCGCGCGGATCGGATCGCCGTTGAAGTATGCCGTGCGGAATTCGAACTCGGTGAAGTCCTCGACTGAACGGAGGCTCCGCTTCGAGCCATGGATTTGCTGGTTGAACATGCCGCGCAAGCTGGGCGTGTCGAGCCTCATGCGGCGCTCTTCGGGACGCGTGTCTGGGTTCAGATGGAACTGGGCCGTCGTGTGGCCGTTGACATGGCAGTCCATGCACGCGACGCCCAGACTGGGATGGACGTGCTTGCGATCGTCGGTGGGATTGAATTCCTCTTGTGGAAAGGGGGTCACGAGCAGCCGCAGGCCGTCGAGCTGCACGGGCGTGAGAATATGCTTGAACAGCCGATGGAAGTTGTTGATCGAGACGACTTCGCCGCCCGAGACGTCGCCCAGCTCGGGGCGATTTTGCAGGAAGATGGCAGGCGGGAACTCGGGGAGGAATGCCTCTGGGATGTCGTGATCGACGTCGAACCGCTCGAGCCGGGGAAACTGCTCGATCTGCACCTGCGGGAAGACCATGCCGCCGGTGGCGTGTTTGGGATGCGGCAGCGACGGGTACGGGAACGCGTCGGCCTTCTTGATCTCGTCGGCGGTCATCTTGCCGAGCTCTTCCCAAGTGAGGCCGTTCTTAAGCTTCGCGGTAGGGCCGACGGGCAGCGGCTTGCCCCGCGACATTTTGGCTTCCGGGTCGAGCTTGGGCTCAAGGTTGTAGCGGCTTTCCAGCAGCTTGCGCTGCAGTTCCATGACGCCGGGCTTGGCCTTGATATCGGCGGCCATGATCTCTTGCGCCGTCTGCCCGGGCTTTTTCGAGTTGTGCGCGTCGATCGCGAAAATGAAGCCCGTTTCCTTGCCCTGGTCGACCTGGTCGTTGAGGGCCGGAGTGATGGGCATCGCCTTGGGATTGCGGGCGGCCTGGTCGGCGTTTGACCGCTGTGGATGCGACTGGCCCTGCTCATTGTGCGGCCGCGCGCCTCGCTGGGCTTCTTGCACCGCGTCGAATGGGGCGGGCTGAGCGTTCCTGCGGTCTTCCGGCGCCGGCTGTGCGCTTTGTTGACCTTCTTGGGCGTAGCCGCCAGTGATTGTAGAGAGGAACCAAACTGTCGATGCGCAGATTGCCAGACCAATGGCGTGTGATCGATTCATGGCTCGCTCCAGAAGGACTGGGACTAGAGCGAGCAGAGAATGGCAAATGTTATGCCGCCGAAAGGACTGCGCGCAATTCGAAGAAGCTTAGCGCCGCAGTTAACGGTTACTCTTCTTCGCTGCGCAATTGCGCGAGAATCGAATAATCTTCGAGCGTCGTCGTGTCGCCGACGGTTTCTTTGCCGGCGGCGATGTCGCGCAGCAAGCGGCGCATGATCTTGCCGCTGCGGGTCTTGGGCAGGGCGCTTGTGAAGCGGACGTCGTCCGGCTGGGCGAGGGCGCCGATCTGATTTCGGACGTGTTTGACCAATTCGCCGCGGAGCTGCTCGCTTGGCTCGGCGCCGCGGAGCGTGACGAACACGGCCACCGCTTCGCCCTTGATCTCATCGGGACGGCCGACGGCCGCGGCTTCCGCCACGTTCGGGTGGCTCACAAGGGCGCTCTCGATCTCGATCGTGCTGAGCCGGTGGCCGGAGACGTTCAGCACGTCGTCGATGCGGCCCATGATCCAGTAGTAGCCGTCCTCGTCGCGGCGGGCATTGTCGCCGGCGAGGTATTTGCCGGGCGTCTTGCTCCAGTAGGTTTCTTTGTAGCGCTCGTCGTCGCCCCAGATGCCGCGGAGCATGCCGGGCCAGGGCTGGGCCATGGTGAGCCATCCGCCCTGATTGGGCTCGGTGATTTCGCGGCCGGTGGCGTCGACGATAGCGGGGATGACGCCGGGGAGCGGCTTGGTGCAACTGCCGGGCTTGGTAGGCGTGGCGCCGGGGAGCGGGCTCATCATGATGCCGCCCGTCTCGGTCTGCCACCAGGTGTCGACGATTGGGCAGCGCTCGCCGCCGATCTGGCGGTGGTACCACATCCAGGCTTCGGGATTGATGCCTTCGCCGACCGTGCCGAGAACGCGTAAGCTTGAAAGATCGTGCTTCGCGGGATGCTGGTCGCCCCACCGCATGCAGGCGCGGATCGCCGTGGGGGCGGTGTAGAAGATCGACACCTTGTACTTCTCGACGAGCTCCCAGAAGCGGTCTTCGGCCGGGTAGTTCGGAGCGCCTTCGTAGATGAACACGGTGGCGCCGGCCGACAGCGGGCCGTACACCACGTAGCTGTGCCCGGTGACCCATCCGCAGTCGGCGGTGCACCAGTAGACGTCCTCGTCGCGGTAGTCGAAGACCCACTCGAAGGTTTTCTTGCAGAACAGGTTGTAGCCGGCGGTCGTGTGGCGGATGCCCTTGGGCTTGCCGGTCGAGCCGCTGGTGTAGAGGACGTACAGCGTGGTTTCGCTATCGAGCGGCTCGGCGGGGCAATCGTCCGAGGCGCTGGCCATGAGCTCGTGCCACCACAGATCGCGGCCCGCTTTCATGTTGACGTTCTGGCCAACGCGGTTCAGGACGATGCACTTTTCGACGGTCGGCGATTTGTCGAGGGCGGCGTCGACAGTTCCCTTGAGGTCGAGCGCCTTGCCGCGACGCCAGCCGCCGTCGGCGGTGATTTGAATCTTGGCCTTGGCGTCGTTATTGCGATCGGCGATCGCTTCGGCCGAGAAGCCGGCGAAGATCACCGAGTGAATGGCGCCGATGCGCGCGCAGGCGAGCATCGCGATTGGCAGCTCGGGGGTGAGCGGCAGGTAGATCGAGACCACGTCGCCCTTTTTCACGCCGAGAGACTTCAGGACGTTGGCGAACTTTTTAACTTCACCGAGCAGTTGTGAGTAAGTGAGCGTGCGCGTATCGCCCGGCTCGCCTTCCCAAATGAACGCGGTGCGCTTCCCGCGGCCCTCGGCGACGTGCTTGTCAAGACAGTTGTAGCAGGCGTTCGTTTCGCCGCCGACGAACCACTCGGCAAACGGCTCATTCCAGCGGAGGGCCTGATCGAACGGCTTGAACCAGTGAAGCTCTTCCTTGGCGATTCTTGCCCAAAAGGCGGGCGGATCGGCGGCGGCTTCGTCCCACAGCTTCTGATACTCGTCCATCGACTTGATGCGGGCGCGAGCCGAAAACTCCGCCGGAGGCGGGAAGACCCGGTCCTCGCGCATGACGTTGTCGAGCTTGCCAGTCGATGATTGGGACATGGGATTCTCCGCCGAGACAATTGCACTGGAAGCCGCGTCGATGAGAGCCGACGAGGTGCGGCGAGGCGAGAAGCGGCCGCATTGGGGCGATTGTAGTCGACTGGACGGAGTGGTTGAAGTGCCAGTGCCGGTAGCCCGGACCGCGGCCGCCCGTTACAGCCTCGGTTTTGACCGGCATCCTCTGGTCTCGTTAGAATGCGGCGAGGGCGGGTGACCAGTGAATCGGCGCTGAGGGATAAACTGTGGAAGTATCGATTTCATCCGAACTACAGCCTTTCATTGAAAAGCAAGTGGCAACCGGCGCCTATGCGACGGCGAGCGAAGTCGTCGGCGACGAGCTGCGTCTATTGCAGTTGCACGAACGCGAGCGGGAAGAGCTGGTCGGCGATCTGAGAAAGAAAATTGCCGTAGGCCTTGAGCAATTAGATCGCGGCGAATCTGTCGACTCCGCTGAAGTGTTCGCTGAACTTCGCAGTCGCAACGCACAGTTTCAGGATGGCGCGCGTTGATGGAACATTGCCGCTTAAGTCCAGAGGCGCGCAAGGATCTCCAAGGGATTGTGAGCTACTAGGGCAGAATCCCCAAATCGGCGAATCGTGCGATTTCCTCGCCAAGGACCTGCGAATGTCGATCGTTGGCAACTACATCATCTTCCACCGACCGACGACCGGTGAGTCCGAGATCGTTCGGGTCGTTCACGGCGCACGCGACTGGCGACGACTGTTTTAGCAGCGACGCAGGCTCTTAACCCTTGCCGTACTCGCTCGCCGCCGCGGCAATGCTTGCGCCGTGTTCGAACTTGTGGCCTTGCTCGGCGAGCAGTTGCTCCAGCGCCGAGAGCAGCAGGTACACATTCTGAGGGCGGGCGCCGTAGCCCATCAGGCCGATACGCCAGACCTTGCCCTTGAACGCGCCGAGACCGGCGCCGATTTCGATGCCGAAGCGAGTGAGCAGCTCGCTGCGAATTTTCGCTTCATCGACCCCTTCGGGGACGCGCACCGCGTTGAGCATCGGGAGTTGATGGCCCTCTTGCGCGGCGTAACCGATGCCGATGGCGGCAAGGCCCGCTTTGAGCGCCCGGTGATTCAGCTCGTGGCGGGCGAAGCAGTTTTCCAGCCCCTCTTCGAGGATGATCGATACGGCTTCATACAGGCCGTAGCTCATGTTGATCGGCGCCGTGTGGTGGTAGACGCGGTCGCTGCCCCAGTAGCTGGCGAGCATCGACACGTCCAGATACCACGATTGGACCTTCGTCTTTCGGTTCTTGATTGCCTCCATCGCCCGATCATTGAACGAGACGGGCGCGAGGCCCGGCGGGCAGGAGAGGCACTTCTGCGTGCCCGAGTAGATGGCGTCGATGTTCCAGGCGTCCACTTCGACCGGCATGCCGCCGAGCGAGGTGACCGAGTCGACCAGTAGCATGGCGCCGGCGTCGTGGACGACGCGCGAGATTTCTTCGAGCGGCTGGCTGGCGCCGGTGGAGGTTTCGGCCATGACGATGCCGACGACCTTCGGCTTCGCCGTATCGAGCGTTTTCTTCACTTCCTCGGGCGTGAAGACTTCACCCCACGGGCGTTCGATGCGCGTCACCTTCGCGCCGGCGCGCTCGGCCACGTCGCACATGCGCGTCCCGAAGACGCCGTTGACGCAGATGACCATCGCGTCGCCCGGCTCGATGAGGTTGACGACGGTCGCCTCCATGCCGGCGGAGCCGGTGCCGCTGACGGCGAAGGTCATGCGGTTCTGCGTACGGAATAGCTCGCGCAGGCCGGCTTGCAACTTGTCCATAAGCTGCAGGTAGTACGGGTCGAGGTGGCCGACCGTGGGCCGCGACATCGCGGTGAGGACGCGGGGGTGAATGTCGCTCGGGCCGGGGCCCAGCAGCGTGCGGACGGGCGGATTGAGCGTGGGTAGGGCGGGCATGGGCGTGCGATTTCGGGATCTGTGTCCAATGGGCGCGGCATCGGGACGATGCCGGCTAACACGATTGTATTTGACAGGGCGGTGTTAGCCGGTAGCGTCTCGCTGCCGTGAATTTGCGCGATCGATAAACTCCGCGTGCAATTGCTCACACTGCTCGACGGTCATCTCGCCGGGTTGGACCCACAGGCGGTACTTCACTCTGAGTGGCTTTTCCTTTGTCGCATCGGCGACGAAGTACGAACCGAATCGTCCGTAGTCGCGCTCGCTGTAGCGCGAAGGCTTTGGGTTCTGCGGGTGGTCGAGATAGACGACCGAGTAGCGCTGGTCGCCGAGTACAAAGCTCAAAGCGTTCCACGGCAAGTTCTCCGACGTCTTGTTGGCCGGGGCGTTAGGCTTTGTGTGATCCCAATTGCGAGTTTCGCCTTCCTTGCCTTTGCCGTCGGTGCGGAGGTAGTAAGTCTGCTTAGCAGTCTTGTCGGGCACCTCCTGCGACGCGCGGAACTGGAAGCCGGCGTGCTGAGGGTCGCCATCGAGGTGAATCACTTCATACTCGTCGGCGGGGGTGAGCGTTGAGGCGAAGTCGATTTGCCAGCCTTCGACGGCGTCGACTTCGCCGCGCGTGATTGATAACGAGCGTTCTTCGTGAGCGAACACCTGGCCGTCGCGTCCGTGCCAATTGATCGCCACTTGGTGGCTAGCGCCGCTTTCGTCAGCGCGGCGGTCGAGTTCCTTCTCGTGCGATTGCCATTCGCCTTGGCGGTTATGCCAGGTGTCGGCCTGTTTGCCGTCGCCGTAGGTGATCTTGTTGAAGCCGTAGAACAGGCCGCGGTGATGGGGGTACAAGCCGCCGGGACCCTTGGTGAGCAGCGTCTCGCCGTCGGGACTCCAGACGTGGTGATACGGCTTCATCGTCTCCTCGCGACGCTCCTTCGTGGAGTCGTCGAGGGCTTCGTACATGTAGCGGACGGCGGGCTTGCCGTTGTAGAGGAGCGTGAGGTGCTTACCGGGCTCGTCTTGCCACTGGAAGCCTTCGGCGACGACCGGTTGCGGCGCAAGCGCCGTGAACAGCGATACAAAAAGAAAAGTGAGGCCGCCCGCGCGCATGAATCGTCTCCCGGTGCGAGTTTTGGACCAGCTAAGGCGGGTCCATCGTAACCCGGCGCGGGGCGGGTGGGCAAATACAGCGGGAGCATTGCCGTGAAAGCACCAGGTACGCGAGCTGGACCCCTGGGCGGACCTCGGGGTGACAGGGTTCGAGCGGTTGCCGTCAGTCCTGCAGCGCTTCTTCGGCGGCGGCTTCGGCGATGTCGAGGATGAACTCGGCGCTCAGCTCGACGTCGTCGGCCGTGGCGGCGTCCTCGACTTCCACATGGCACGCGAAAGGGCTGTGGCCCGTTTCGCAGTCGCCGAAGCTGATGCCCAAGGCGCGGGCCGCCTGCACGGCAGCCCCTTCCGGCTCGACAGTGCGGAGCTGGTTGACCGCTTCGGTGATCGGCACGCTGGCCATGTCCGGCGGGTTGTAGCAGATCATCTCGCCGAAGCGGCGTTCCACGATCAGCCGCACGGCGTGGGCGCCGTACTGCGTTGCCAGCACGCGGTCGAACGTAGTCGGGGCGCCGCCGCGCTGCAGGTGCCCCAAGACAACGGTGCGCGCCTCGCGGTGTAAGCGGCATTCAATCTCACGGGCGATGAGCGGGCCGATGCCGCCGAGCTTGGCTTGGGCGCCGCGGCGCTCTTCCCCGACCATTTCGCCGCTGGGCAGTTGCGCGCCTTCGGCGACGACGATCAGCGTGAAGTTCTTGCCGCGAGACTCGCGCTCGAGGATCTGGTGGCAGATGTTCTCGAACGTCCATGAGATTTCCGGAATGAGAATCACGTCGCCGCCGCCGGCAATGCCTGCGTGTAGTGCGATCCAGCCGGCGTGACGGCCCATCACCTCCAAGACCATCGTCCGTTCGTGGCTGGCGGCGGTCGTGTGGAGGCGGTCGAGGGCGTCGGTCGCGCAGGCCACGGCGCTGGCGAAGCCGAAAGTGAACGCCGTTGCCGAAAGATCGTTGTCGATGGTCTTCGGCACGCCGACGACCGGGATGCCGAACTCGTGAAACTGCTGAGCGACGGCGAGCGAACCGTCGCCGCCGATGCAGACCAGGCCTTCAATGCCGAGCTGCTCGACCGTCGTGGCGACGCCGTTAAGGAGTTCAGGATCGAGCTCGACGCGGTCGCTTACGCCGACGGTGGCGGCGAAGCGGCCCTTGTTCGTGGAGCCTAGAATGGTGCCGCCCTGGGTGAGGATGCCGCTGGTGTTCTTGGGCGTGAGCGTGATGTAGCGAACGGGGTCGTAGAGTCCCTCGTAGCCCTTG
>DASVCM010000699.1:0-3951 GCA_036381635.1 Lacipirellula sp. | reverse complement strand
GTCGAGGGCCGCATCAGCTCGATGAGCGTTTGCGAAGCCCGCGGTTACATCCGCGCCCGCGCCGCGGGCGAGATTCGCCGCCAGGCGCGCCTCGCCTTCTCGCAGCAACCGGGGGTCGACGCCGCCTGGGAACCGCTGGTGGTGCTGCGGGCCACCGAGCGCGTGGCGCCGCTGGCCCTCCGGCAACTTTCGGCGAACCGAACTCGCCAGGCAGAACCCAAGCGCCGCGCCGCCTGATTGGGCCGAACGTCGCCGGCCACGCCGCCGCATTCTCCAGAGCGACCGCCTATGGACCTCAGCGAGTATCCGTCGCTCGGCCGCCTGGCGCGGATGAATGCCCAGTTGCTCGCCCACAACCAGACGGTCGCCACGGTGGTCGATGGACAGCTCGACGATGTCGAGCGACTTCTCCGCGCGGCGACCGACGGCAATTGGGATGCGCTCCTGCGACTAAGCGAAGAGCTCGCCGAACAGCCGCACGACCGCGCCGACAATACGGTCGTTCGCTCCGCACGAAAGGTGCGCGACGCCCTGCGTCGCGATCCATCAGGAGGGAAGGCGAGCGAACCCTTGAGCGAGCTGCTCGCCGCCTGCCGTGTAGCAAAGCAGCGGCGCATCTCGTGCGGTTAATCGCCTCCGTACGCCGGGTTGCCGAAACAAATCTCGGCACGATTGAGAATGGTTTCGCACGCCTGGCGGAGGCCGCTTCCCGTCCACGGCTGATCATCTACTGAAACAGTTCCCAGCGGTTGCAAATCTCTATTAAAGACCGCCGGCAGCAGTTACTATCATCTTCGGAACCTCTGGCAATTCGGAACGCCAGAGAGCAGGAAGAGATAGAGGCAAGCAATGCAACACGGCGTGCATAGGTTACTACGGTTCGGCGTCGGGCTCGTCGGGTTCGCGCTGTTCGCTTCAAGCGAAGTCTCGGCCTTCGACATCGTCAGTCGCTGGAACGCCACCCAAGTCAACGGCGGCAACCTGCAGCGCGGCATGCCGACGACCTTGCGGTGGAGCATCGTGCCCGACGGCCAAAGCTACCAGCGTTCCGGCAACAGCAATCTCATTCAGTTCCTCGACGACGGCTGGAACGTCCCCGCCGCCCAGCGCGTTCCCAATTTCACCAACCGGCCGTGGTGGACGGTCATCAACAACGCCTACGCGCAGTTTGGCCGCGTCTCCGGCATCAACATGGTTTATGTGCCGGAGCAAAACGCCGATGGCATGGACACCGGCATGGAGGGGGACATCCGCATCGGCGGCGAGAACATCGATGGCACGCCCGGCGGCGCCCTGGCGGACAACGTCTTTCCCGACGGCGGCGACATGCGGATCGACACCACCCGCGAAGCCAACGGCTCGGTCGGCTCGTACTTCAGCACCGAGCCAGGACTGCGGAACCTGATCATCCACGAATCGGGCCACGGCGTCGGCCTTGGACATGCCGACTTCGTCAACAACTCCGCCAAGGCCGTGATGGAAGGCGGCTTGCGGACCGACATCTGGGGCTTCCAGTTCGACGACGTTTATGCTTTGAACCGCCAGTACGGGGACCCGCGCGAGCAGGGCAACGGCAACGACGCGCTGGCGACGGCGACCACGCTCGGCAGCTACGGCGCGAATGCCACGGCGTCGTTCGGCATCGACGCCCTGGATTCGGTGGTCAATCAATTCGACGACGATTGGCTGGGCATCGACGGCTCCAGCGACACCGACTATCTGAAGTTCAGCGTTACCGACAAAACGTTCGCGAACATCCGCCTGACGCCGGTCGGCCCGACCTATAACACGCCGCAGCAGGGCGAGTTCAACGCCGCGGCCCAGAGCGATCTGGTGCTGCAGTTGTTCAACCACGCGCCGACGTTTTCACTGATCGCGACGGCCAACCAGGCGGGAATCGGCGCCGCGGAAACGATCGCGTCGACGCTTCTGTCAAAGCCCGGCGACTACTTGATTCGCGTGCGCGGCACGCAGGATCTCAACCAGTTCTACCGGATCGATTTGCTGTTGCGCGAGTTGCCGATCGCCGGCAGCACGGCCGACATCAATTTGGATGGCGCGACCTCCGTCGCCGACTGGGAACAGTTCCTAGTGCACTCGTTCACCGATTTGTCGGGCCTCAGCCCGCGGCAGAAATTCGAGCGCGGCGATCTCGATCAGGACGGCGACAACGACCGCGGCGACTTCCTGTTATTCAAGTCGCTGTTCAATGCGGCCAACGGGCCGAACGCCTTCGCCCAACTACTCGGCGTGCCCGAGCCTGGTGCGATTAGCCTGGCCGGCATCGCCGCCATCACCGCCTTCGCGTTGTGCCGAAGAAGTGAATGTCGTTGAAAGCTTTTCTCTGGCTCCCTCCCCCTTGCGGGGAGGGCTGGGCAGGGGGTTTAAGCGGGTACAGGCTCCCATCACTCCTCCCTGGGCGCTGCGCGACGGACTACCGCCCTGCGCTCGGGCGACTGCGGGTCGCCCGTGCTCGGTTGCTCCCTCCCCATCACGGGGAGGGGACCAGAGCAGGGGAGATCACTGATTACGCTTCTTAGCGCGGAGCCGGCGGCTACGCCTACTTGTACAGTGGCGACATGTGGTAGATCGTGATCGGCCGACTGCTGGTGTACCAGGCAAAGGGCCGGCCGCCGGGTTGCTGCCACGCGGGGCTATACATGGTCGTAAACGGCATGGCGGCGGCGGTCGGCCGTCCCCCTTGGAATCCATACCACCGCATCGCTTCCAGTCGAGCCATCCGCTGCTGGCCGCGGGCGATCGCCTTTTCACGGGCGACCGAGTTCTCCTTCTGCACAGCGGGCGAGCGATACCAGGATTCCTCGGTTTCCGCAGCAGGCGCGGCCGGGGCGTCGCCGAATTCCTGCGCATTGGCCGCTGTTTGCGAAGATGTCCATAACGCCGAAAGCGCAGCGACGGCCAAACCGTAATCGCGGATTGTCTTCTTCATCGATTTACGCAAGCCTCTGGCAAGAGTAAGGATTCGCGGGCGAAGTACCCACAGTCGCCGACGGGTCGCGAGCGGCGTTGGGCAGTGGCAGGCCCCGTTGAAGGGAGCCGCTTTCAGGTTGGGTTCCTGATAATCTTTCGGTTACGGGGCGGCCACGCGCTCAGATGGAACCTCGCCCAGGGCGCCAATAACTCGTTCGGTCGATCGGCTTAGCTAAAGTAAGTGGACTTTGAGGGCCAAAAAGAGATTGCCCGGGCGCTGCGCAACCGATTGCTTAGCCCTCGACTCATTGTTACGCTGTCATCTTGGCGCCGGTCCCGTTGGCGCGCTTTTGCTCCCGTTCCAGGGCGCGCTAGTTGCAGGCGAGAAGCTCGCCGGCGACTCGACCGGCCGAACACGTGGCATCGAGGCGTCTTTGTGGACGCTTCACGACGGCGCTTCCATCCCTTTTTGAAACAGGAGGTCTCACGCATGAGACGAATCGCGTACCTATTCCTTGGACTTTTGTTGACGGTCGGCATGGTCGGCTGTGAGGGTGATACTGCAACGGACGACGCCACCACCACCACGACCGATCCGGCGACCGACCCGGCGACGGACGCCGACGCCGACGGCGACGTCAACGCCGCCGACGAGGCTCCGGCCGACCCGGCTGCCGAGTAAGGTTTGATGACGACAACGAAAAAGGGACGACCCCACGGGGTCGTCCCTTTTGTTTGCGCTCCCCTTAGCCCCGGGCTTGCCCGCGGTCGCTTGTCACTAGGACCGAGCTAGTCCTGATGGAGACTGACCCCCGGCCAAAGGCCGGGGCTGCATTATTCCACCCTCGTTCAGAATAACGCGGCATGGCCCTCACGCGTTCCGCTACGGCCGCGGCACGCGGCCGCGCCCACGGCGGCCTTTACCGCCCTTCGGTTCTTTCACCGAGTCGACCGTCTCGCCGATCGAATCGCGCATCCGCTCGATGCGATCGCGAATCGCCGCCGCCCGTTCGAACTCCA
>DASVCM010000698.1:0-3743 GCA_036381635.1 Lacipirellula sp. | reverse complement strand
TCGCGTCGCCGCTGGATCTTCTTGCGGAGCGGTTTCAATTTCGTACAAACTTGGTGCTTCGGGAAGCGTCATGGTTTGGCCGAAGGCCTTGATCACCGTAGCCTTGGGCATCGCCCTAGGAATTGACCCGCCGCGAAGCCGCTTTGGCTGAAGGCCAAATTCACGTCGGCGGTGAATATGGCCTTCAGCCAAACGACGACCGGGCGTTTATCGGTCCTAGGGCGTTGCCCTAGGCTACGGTGACGGAGGCCTTCGGCCAACGACGCCATTGAGAACTTTCATAACATCGGCTCAACCAGCGCTTGCTGCCCTTTCCGTTCGCATGTATCCCGTTTGGGCCGCCCTGGGCAAAGGCTCAAAACCTGCGGTATGTTTGAGAACCATGCCGCGCGTGCCGGTTAGGCAAGGTTTGCCGCGGCCGCGAGACGCCCTCACCGCATGTTTGCGAGCCCGCCGGATGCAGACCGTCGTCATCGAAAAGCCGTACGAGTTCGTGCCGCCGGTCTACTCCAAGGCCTGGCAGGCGGTGATGCGGCATTACATCCCGCGGTGGATTCGCAAGACCTACGGCGTTCACTCGATCGAAACCCGCAATGCCGAGCGGGTCCGACAATCGCTTGACGCCGGAAACGCCGTCCTCCTGGCGCCCAATCATTCCCGGCTGTCCGATCCGCTCACGTTCGCCGACCTAAGCCGCATCGCCAAGTGCGACCTCCACACGATGGCCTCGTGGCACTTGTTCATGCAGAGCAAGCTGGAGCGGTTCATGCTCCGCCGCGTCGGGGCCTTCAGCGTGTACCGCGAGGGCGTCGACCGGCAGTCGATTAACACGGCGGTCGACATTTTAGTGGACGGCGCGCGGCCGCTGGTCATCTTCGGCGAGGGCGCCATCTCGCGGCACAACGACGAGCTGATGCCGATGATGGACGGCCTGGCGTTCATCGCCCGCACGGCGGCGAAGCGGCGGGAGAAGATCCCCGGCGCCGGCGGCGTGGTGATCCACCCGGTGGCCATCCGCTACTTCTTTCGCGGCGACCTGGAAGCCGCGGTCACGCCGGTGCTGGAGGAGATCGAGTCTCACTTTTCCTGGCACCCGCAACAGGACAAGTCGCTCATCCAGCGGCTGCGGCAGATCGGGCAGGCGCTGCTTTCCCTGAAAGAGATCGAGTACTTCGGCTGGGCGCGGACGGGCGACTTTTACGAGCGGGTCGATAACCTCATCGAGGACGTCCTCACCAAACTCGAGTCCCGCTGGAACATTCGCGAGCCGGCCGAGGGGGTTGTGGCCCGGGTGAAGAACCTCCGCTCGGCGATCGTGCCGCAGCTGCTGGCGGAGGATACAAGCCCAGAGGATCGCCATTTGTTCCGCCGCCAGCTCGCGGCCTGCTATTATGTGCAGCAGATGTCGCACTACCCGCGGAATTATGTGCGGATGTCGGAGAAGAACATTCCCGAGCACATCCTGGAAACGGTCGAGCGGTTCGAGGAGGATTTTACCGACCGCGTGCGCGTCCACGGCCCGCTCCATGCCGTCGTCCAAATTGGCGAGGCGATTCCCGTCGAGGGTCGCCGCGAGCGCGGCGGCGGCTGCGATCCCCTCATGGAACAGATCCGCACGCAGATAACCGATATGCTCAAGGCGCTTGCGAGCGAGTCGCCCAGGATTTGAATCTCCCTACTCTCGAGCGACTTCGGCGATGGACATCGGACAGTTGCACCAATCGATCCGCACTGAAAATGTCCGGATTACCGATCATGCCGACGAGGAAATTGCGGCCGACTGCCTCGTCCTCGATGATGTGTACGCCTCGGTCTTGGCAGGGGAAATAATCGAAGACTATCTTACAGATCATCCACTGCCGAGTTGCCTGGTTTATGGTCAATCAACCCGTGGCGACCCTATCCACTCTGTCTGGGCTTATAATCAAGTCTCCGGACGTGCGGTGCTCGTAACCGTCTATCGTCCTGATCCCGACCGCTGGATTGATTGGCGCCAAAGGAAGAAATTGTGACCGAAACCACCGAAATCTGTCCCGTCTGCGGCGGCCACCTCGTCTCCAAGCGCGTCGAAAAGTTGCTCCGCGGCGGCGATAACATGGCCGTGGCTTTCGCGACTGCGGAAGTATGCCAGCGCTGTGGCGAGCGGCTGTATACACCTGACGCCGTGCAGTTCTTTGAACGGATCCGCGCTCGGCTTGCACAAAAAGACACGTCCGGGTTCATCCCGCTCGGCCAGTCATTTGAGGTGGTCGACCAGCCGAATTCGTCGACCGTTTCCTAGGACCGAGGGATCGATTTCGCGTCGCTTAAGCTCGGGATACCAATGGTTACGACAACTGCACTTCTTTCAGAACTCGCCAACGGCCAGGAAGCCGACTTTTTCGCCCTGCTCGCCGGCAAGGAAGAGCTGAAGACCAAGGACGGCAAGCCGTACTTCCGCGTCACGTTCCGCGACGCCGGCCGCGAGGTGAACTTTCCAGTGTGGTCGGACGCTCCGCACGCGGCGGCGTGCCGCGACGAGTGGTCGGTCGGCAATTTTTACAAGATGCGGGCCATTTACCGCGAAACGAACTACGGTCCGCAGCTCGATATCCGCCGCATTCGTGCCGTGAGCGATGAAGACGTCGCCGACGGCTTCGACTCCTCGATGTGCCTGCCGAAGGCGGAACGCGACGCGGGCGAGATGTTCGACGAGCTGCGCAAGCTGGTCAAGAGGCAGATCAAGGACAAGCCGCTGGCGACGCTCGTCACGTCGGTGCTGGACGACAACCGCGAGACGCTGCTGAAGTTGCCGGCCGCAACTCATAATCACCATGCGTACGCGGGCGGCTTTCTCGAACACGTGCTGAGCGTCACGAAGACGTGCGTGTACTTCGCGGAGAAGTACTCCGACACGTGCCCGAACATGCAGCCGCCGCTCGACAAGGATCTAGTCGTCGCCGGCGGCGTGATGCATGACATCGGCAAGCTGCGCGAGCTTTCGCTGACGCCGACGGGGGCGGAATACTCGCCCTCAGGCGTGCTGATCGGCCACATGCTGCAAGGCCGCGATATTCTGCGGGAAGCAGCCGCCAAGCAGCCGATCGACGAGGACAAACTCCTGCGGCTGGAGCACATCATCATCTCGCATCAGCGGCTCCCCGAGTGGGGCGCGCCCAAGCCGCCGCTCACGCCCGAGGCGCTGCTGGTGCACTACGCCGACGATTGCGACGCGAAAGTCATGATGATGATGTCGGCCCTCGTCTCCGAGCAGGGCAATGGGCCGCTCACGAGCAATCGCAACCCGCTGCGCCAGCGACTGTACCGCGGGCCGCTACTGATTGCCGAGCAAGGCGCTGGGCCTGAAGAAGAGCCGGCTGGCGGCAACGGCCAGCGGACGATTGAGTTCTAGCGGCAGGCACCCCTTGAGGTCCACCGGCGGAGCCGGTGGCTTCTATGCAATCCCCCGGCTCCGCCGATGGACCTGTTGGTGCTCGCCTCTCGAGAACTAGTGGGTTTCGCGCTCGAACTGCAGGCTGATTACCTCCAGATCGCCGCCAAGCATCGACGTGCTGCGATGGGCCGTCGCCCGCACTTCGTCGGTTAGTCCGATCGTATCGCCGTCGTTCACGACCTTCCGCTTTTCCAGCAGGTAATGGGCGATGTTGTACGAGAAGTCCAGCAGTTCCTGCGCCGAGCCTTCGAACCGGGCGACTTCAAGTTCTGATTGGCCCAGCGTCTCAAGCCCGGTCGTGTAAAGCCGG
>DASVCM010000697.1:0-4224 GCA_036381635.1 Lacipirellula sp. | reverse complement strand
TATCGAGGGCGTACGTCTCCTCCGGCTCCTGGGTGCTGCCGGCAAGCAACACGACGTCGTCCGGCGCAACGCCGGCCAACTCCTTGAGCGCCACCGTCCGCGGATTGTCGCGATCCGCCAGAGCGCCGTCGAACTTCAGCGAGCCGGTGGCGACAACGGATTCGCGACGAGCGCCCAGGGCAACAAATCGCTCGGCGGTTTCATCGTTCTGTGCCGCGATGTGATCAATCCGTAGCAGCGCTCGCGCCGCCAACGGCCTTACGCGGCGATATCCGCGGAAGCTCTTGTCGCTCAGCCGGCCATTGATGATGGCGACCTTGGCGCCATATTGATTGGCAGCGGAGATGAGGTTCGGCCAAAGCTCTAGCTCAGCAAGCACTAGCACCGTCGGTCGCACGCGCCGCATGGCATTTGCGACCGCCCAACTGAAATCGAGCGGGCAATAGAACACCCTGCGATCGGCATACTTGCGGCACGCAAGCTCGTAGCCGGTCTTCGTCGTCGTAGAGATGACAATCTCCCAATCCGGGCGCCGCTTCGCAAACTCGCTAATCGTCGTGGCGAGCAGATTCACCTCGCCGACGCTCACCGCATGCAGCCACAGGCAGGGCCCCCTGCCCTGCCGTCGCGGCGCACAGCCAAGAAACTTAGCCGCAAAGCCTTCGCGGTATTTGCCATGCTTCACCGCCGCCCACAGAATCCAGGGCGATGCCAGGATGAGAACGGCAAGATATGCCGCATTGAGCATCCATGCAGTAAGCCGAGACATGCGGGAATCCTTTCCCGGTAAGTTCAAAAGCGCACAAATCAGCGCAACATTGGGTTAGTAATCTGATTCTCGGGCGAGAACTGATATTCCAGCTGCTTTATAAACTCGATTCGTCGCGCACGCATCTCGAACTCATCCGCCTTGAGACCTTTGATCACCGCGTCGTCGGGTTTTCTCAGCGGTCGCACGTGGAGAGCCGGATGAAAGACGCTACCGTCTTGGTTCCGATCCTCGACGAAAGCGGGCGGTACAAGCGGGGCGCGGCTTGGGTTTCGAGCTTCAGCCCGTACTGTCGCCTCAATCGCGGCGAGCCGCTGGCGGAGTTCCCGCACCTGCCCATAGAGCATGACAATGACGACCACGAGTGCGGCAATAATGACGGGGCGCACGAGCTTGGCCATCGCATCACCTCACTTCTGGGGTTACTTGCGTCCGCAGCAGTTCTTATACTTCTTCCCGCTGCCGCACGGGCACGGCGCGTTGCGCGGCACCTTCTCCTCGCGGTTGCGAATGGGCTCCAGCTTCGTCGCCGCTTCAGAGCCCTCAATGGCCTGTTGCTGCTCGCTCATGCCGGCCGTGCTTGGCGGGGCGTCTTCCTTGATCGCCGCCCGCTCGACCCACGTGCTGCCGACGAAGTTCTCGTCAAGCTGCTCCATCTTGAAGATCAAGTCGGTCACATAATTGGCCACCGACTTCCACATCGTCTCGAACAACCGCATGCCTTCGCGCTTGTATTCGACCTTCGGGTCGATCTGAGCGTAGCCGCGCAGGCCGACGCTCGAGCGGAGGTGGTCCATCGTGAGCAGATGCTCTTTCCACGCCTGATCGAGAATCTGCAATAGCAGCGTCCGCTCCAGCCGGCGCATCTCGGGGCGATAGCGATCCTCGACAAGCTGCGACACCCGGCGGCAGGCCGCTTCGTGGTCGAGCTTGGCAAGCTCCTCGCTCGCAAGCTCGCAGTGGCACGACTCGCGGAGCCACGTCGTCAGATCGGTGAGCTTGCCGTTGTGGCTGGTCGCCTGCCCCAGCGTGACCTCGGCGCCGGCGTCGTTGAACAGCGAATCAACGCGGTTCCGGGCCTCTTCGGCGAGCTTCGTCGCCTGCAAGTTGTTCTCTCGGCTATGAGCGACTAATAGCTGGCGGATCTCTTCGCGCTGCTTGTTCTTGAGATCTTCCAGCGAGATCTCAATGCCAAACCGCCGCTTGGCCCATTCGACCAATTCTTCGCGCTGGAAGCCTTGCTTTTGCCCCGTCGGCCCGTGTCCGGAGAAGCGGAGCAGGCCCTGCAGGACCGGGAACTCCGACTCGCGATCGTCATACGCTTGGCGCGAGCGCTCGTGGGCGACGCGTACGAGCTCCTTCGCATCGAGCTCGTCCCTTTCGCCGGGCGCCAGCTCGACGCCAAACTTGTCGTGCATCCAGGCGCACGCCGTTTTTACGCCGAATCCCGGTTCCAGGAAGCGGGTGCAACTCGACAGGTCGACGTTGTCGATCGCCCTGCGGGCGTCGGCGACAAGCTGCTCGTCGAGCATGTCGCGGCCGATCTTCTTCAGATCGCGGTCGCGGTAGTTCGTGCCCCAGCGGGTATTCGACCAATGGGCCAGCGCCGCCCAATTCCACTCGGAATCGTCCTCGACGTCCTCCGGCAGATTCTCCTCGATGGCGTCGAAGACCTGCGACTCGGCCTTGCGCTGCGCCTCTTGCTGCGCCAGGCGCACGGCTTCTTCAAAGCCCGCGTTCTTAAAGTCGCGCGGTTCAAGCTCAACGGTCAGCAGACTTCCCGCGGCGGCGGCGAACGATTCCGTCCCGTAATCCGGATCGAGGAACGTCTGCATCGCCGCGTCGACCTGCTCGTCGATCATCGTCATGATCAGGTCGCGGCAGTTCTCGCCGTCGAGAATCCGCTGGCGGTAGCCGTAGACGCGCTTCCGCTGCTCGTCCATCACTTCGTCGTATTCGAGCAGGTTTTTGCGAATCTCGAAGTTCCGCTCTTCGACCTTCTTTTGGGCGCCTTCGATCCGCCGGCTGACCATCTTGCTCTCGATGGCCTCGCCCTCTTTCATGCCGAGGCGCGTGAGCACATTTTTCACCCACTCGCCGGCGAAGATCCGCATCAGATCGTCTTCCAGCGACAGGTAGAACCGGCTGCTGCCGGGATCGCCCTGGCGACCGCAACGGCCGCGAAGCTGGAGGTCGATGCGCCGCGACTCGTGCCGTTCGGTGCCGATGATGTGCAGGCCGCCGAGCTCCTTCACGTGCTGGCCCTGCTCCTTCATCTTCTCGCGGCGCTCGATCTGCGTGACGAGCTGCTCCCACTCGTCCTTCGGCACTTCGAGCCGCGTCGGATACTTGTCCTGGAGCTGCGCCCAGGCCATCGTGTCGGGATTGCCGCCGAGAATGATGTCGGTGCCGCGGCCGGCCATGTTCGTGGCGATCGTCACCGCGCCGAGTCGGCCGGCCTGGGCCACAATCTCCGCCTCGCGCTTGTGATGCTTGGCGTTGAGGACCTCGTGCTTCACGCCGCGCTTCTGCAGCAGGTTTGCCAGCCGCTCGCTCTTTTCGATCGACACGGTGCCGACAAGAATCGGCCGCCCCGGCGGCTGGATGCTCGCGATGCGGTCGCGCGAGATCGTCTCGATCTTCCGATTCTCGGCCAGCTCCAGCGTCACCGCGCCCTGGTCCTCGCTCTTCAGGTGGCCGATGAAGTACTCGCCGTTCTTGAGCTGGACCGTAGTGAACCGATTGAGCCGTTCGATCTCCTCGGCCAGAGCGATGAATTTTTCCTTCTCGGTGCGGTAGATGACGTCCGCGTGCTCCAGCCGCTGCATCGGCTTGTTCGTCGGCACGCCGATGACGTCGAGCTTGTAGATCTTCCAGAACTCGCCCGCCTCGGTCAGCGCGGTGCCGGTCATGCCGGAGATCTTCTTGTACAGCTTGAAGAAGTTCTGCAGCGTGATCGTGGCGAGCGTTTGATTCTCCTCCTTGATCTGCACGCCTTCCTTCGCTTCGACGGCCTGGTGCAGGCCGTCGCTCCACTGGCGGCCCTCCATGAGGCGGCCGGTGAACTCGTCGACGATGATCACGCGGCCTTCCTGGACCACGTAATTCACGTCGCGCTTGTATAGGTGGTGGGCCTTCAGCGAGTTGTCGATCAGATGCGGCCACTGCATGTTGCCGGCCGTGTAGAAGCTTTCGACGCCGGCCAGCTTCTCGGCCTCGCGCACGCCGTCGTCGGTCAGATGAGCGGTATGCTCCTTCTCCTTGACCTCAAAGTGAACGCCCTCGCGGAGCTGGCGGGCAATCTTGTCGGCCTTGGTGTACTTGGTAATGTCGTCGCGGGCCGGGCCGGAGATGATCAGCGGCGTGCGGGCCTCGTCGATGAGGATGTTATCGACTTCGTCGACGATCGCATAATTAAGCACGCCCTGGGCCTGCTGATCGCGCTTCGCAAAGCG
>DASVCM010000696.1:0-2290 GCA_036381635.1 Lacipirellula sp. | reverse complement strand
GCAGATGGCACAGTTCTTGGTGAAGACGGCCTTGCCGCTTACGGCGTCGCCGGCGTCGTGGGCGACGTCGGCCAGTTCGTCTAGCACATGCTGGCGGTCTTCACTGATGCTCTCGCGGCTCTGAGCCAGCAGCGCCTTCGCGCGGTCGCGGAGCGGCTTGTCGGGTTGGTTCGCGAGCCGCTGCTTGTGGATGAGCGAGAGGTCGCTGACGCCCACCGCGCCTGAATCGATCGCATCGAGCAGCGCTACGGTTAGCGGCGGACGGCTGAGAAGAAGATCGAACGCCGCGTCGCGCGCCGAGGGGGCGAGCGTAGCCGTGCGGTCGAGCACCGCAGCGCTGAGCTCGCGGGCCTGGCTTTCGCGGAGGGCGCGGAAGACGGCGGCGCTGAACTCGGGGGACGCCTGCGGCGTGACCAGCCCGAGGAGCCGCTCGGCCATTTCGAGGCTTTCCGGCTGCGTGGCGATGGCCAGCTCGACGGCGTCGGCACGCTCGTCGACGCCAAGGTCGGCGTCCTCGATTCGTTCAAAGAGGGCGTCGGTAAGCTGCTCGACGTAGGGCCGCATGTCGTCGCTGCCGACGGCGACGGCGAGGCGGGCGAGGTGGAGCTGGTCTTCCAGATTCAAGCGGTCGCGAAGCTGCTCGACGGCGGCGACGGCGTCGGCGGTGAGTTCGACTTTGCCGTCGGCGGGCCAGCCGGTGGCGAGGCCTTCGATGATGGCGCCGGCGAGCTGGGCGTCGGCCTGCGACGCCGCGGCGAGGACGCGGTTGATCGCGTCGCCCGGTTCGCTGCGGGCGAAGTGGTTGGAGACGATGTTGGCAACGCGGCGCTGAGACGGATTAGGCGCTAAGTCGTCCGCCACGGCGGATCTCCGACGAGCGGCGGCGGCGGGGAGGTAGTCGGGGGCGTGGGCGGCGGCGGCGCTGGTGGCGGCGTCAGTCAGCCAGCGGTCGCTGGCGTTTTGTGGATCTGCCAGGAAGCTGGCGACGGCGCGGCCGGCTTCGGCGTTTGGTGGTTGATCGGCCAGGGCGAGCAGCGTCTGGAGTCGAACTTGCGCGTTTGAATCCTTCAGCAGCTCGGCGGCGAGAATGGCCGCAGCGGATTCTACTGACGGCGGCAGAACCTGCACCGCGTTGCGGCGCACGCCGGCCGATGGATGGCGGAGCGCGGCGCCGGCCGCGTTCAAAACGTCCGAATGGTCGGCGCTAATGGCGCCGAGGCCGTGAAGCGTCCAAAGGGCGTGGATGGCGCCGACGTTCAGGCCGATGTCGTCGACCGATTTGTCGTCCACCAGTGCGAGTAGTTGCGGAACGACATCGAGCTCGCCGCGCTCCACCAGCAGCCGCTGGGCGTGGCGGCGCCAGAGGAGATTGTCGTTGGTTAGCGCCTTGACCAGTTCTTGGGGCGACGCGTTTGAAAGGTCGAGCCGGACGACGCCGTTGGCGGACTCAGGGCGTGCCACCCCGGAGAAGCCGTCGTACACGACGCGATAAATGCGGCCGTGCTTTTTGTCGCGCAAGTCGCTCTCGTAGGCGTTGCCGCGGCCGGTTTCAAAACCCTCGGGCGTCGGATTGTGCTGGACGATGTAGTTGTACCAGTCGATGACCCACACGCAGCCGTCGGGGCCGACCTCGGCCATGATGGGGGCCGTCCACTCGTCGTCGCTGGCCAGCAGGTTGAAGGGGCTGGTCGAGCGAAAGCCGGCGCCGTCGGAGGAGAGCACCCACGCGCCGACGAGATGGCCGGTCGGTTCGCAGACAAACGCCGTGCGGTTCCAGTAATCGCGCGGATACGCGCGGGCCGTGTACAGGGCGTGCCCCGCGGCGGCAGTGTGGCCGCCGTGGTGATCGACCTGCCGCACGTTGTCGGTGATTGGCTGCATGCGGTTGCTGTCGGCGATGCCCGAGAGCGTGAGCCGCGGCGTCCAGCCGCGAACTCGTTCGTAGTAGCGATTGGGGATCGGCATGTACTCGCTGGGGTTGCCGTTGGCGGTCGAGCCGAAGATGATCCCTTCTTCGCTCATGCCGAAACCCCAAGTGTTGTTGTTCGTGGAGCGGAGAAATTCGATGTCCGAGCCGTCGGGGCGGAAGCGGTGAAATCCCTGGGCGAACGAGGCCGTCTTGTCGCCGATGCGGATCGAGGACTTGTTGTAGCCCTGCATGCCCCAGATCCAGTTGTCCAGTCCGTATTGCATGTTGCTGGGGCCGCCGTGGGTGTCGCCCATGGCCCATTTCGAGAGCAATACGCTCCGCTCGTCGGCGCGGTCGTCGCCGTCGGCATCTTTGAGGAAG
>DASVCM010000695.1:0-4748 GCA_036381635.1 Lacipirellula sp. | reverse complement strand
TTCGAGCGAAAGGTTGGGCTCGACCTGAGCGATGCGGGCCATGTCCTGGCGCACCGCCTCGAAATGGGGAGCCTTGCCAGACGCCTTAAACCGCTCCACTTGCGAGACGAGTTGGGAGCGCCTTTCAAGCGCGAGCTGATTGCGGAGGTCTTCGACTTGCCGGTTGAGCGCGGCGATAGGATCGTTCGGGTCCGCCTGTTCCCCCGAGGGGGCAGGCTGTCCAAGGTTCACCCCACGCTGCTGCGCGAACCAGGCGATGAATCCCCCAGGGTCGCGCGCCGCGAAGTCCGACAGCATGAACAGCTCATTCAGAGCCGCCGCCTCGCTGCCGTATTGCGCGACGAGCTGTTGCCTGCGGGGCGCAAGCACCTGCTCGACAGGTTCGTAGGACCGAAGCTTGGCGGCGCGTTCGTCCAGGCCCTTCTGGATTTCGGCCTCGCGTTTCAGCACTTCCTGCTGAATGGCGGGAGGCAGCGAAGACCATGCGGCCTTGGACTCAGCCGACCACGAGAGCGGAGCCCCGGGCGACGGGCTGGCCGTCACTGTAGCATCCGCTTGCGCTGCGCCTTCGGCTGGATTGGGTTCTGCGGGAGTCGCCGCCTCGGGCGCCTCGACCGTCTTGCTGATGAACTTGCCGTCAGGGCCGCGCGCGGGGCCGTCAGAGGCCGGCGCTTGCTCTTCGGGCATCTTGGCCGTCTCGACCGGATCGACCTCTACAGGCTTCTCCGCCTCGGCGGCGCGGGCTTCGGCCGCGTCGAACGCCTCGGCCATTGTCTCTTCGATGGTGGGCATTATTCCTCACGTATTGTGGTAGACTGCGAGCATGAAGCTCAAACCCCTCGCTATTGAGGCCCGCACGTTCGACGAACTGTCGCGGCTGGTCACGACGCCTTACGACGCGAAGCCCGTGACTATGGACGACTTTCTCTCGGCTTGGCTCCCGCACCTGCCGGAGGCGATGCGCCCGCAGTTCCGCGCCGCCTTGGACGAACTGATTTCCGATGAGCGTCAGGCTGCGTCTGACGCAACCGCCGACTCCTACCAGTACGCAATCGACAGCTACGACGGCGGTTACTAGTCCTCGCTGAGCGGCAGCCCGTACTTCCGGGCGAAACGCGGGTTCGTGTACTTGACCTTGAACTCGCCGGGGTCGACCTCGCGGGAGTTCGTGCGCTTCAGGTCTTCACGACGCGCGGCCCTGCCGTCGATCCAGCCCGTCCCGCACGGCGAGAGATAGCCCTTGATGTCGGGGACGATCTGAAGCCGTGGGGTGAGCGGCGCGTCGTCCTTGACCTTGACCACGCGCTTGCCGTTCCAGCGCCAGCGCTCCTTGATCACGCCAGCAGCAGCGCCATCACGGCGTCCTCTTCTTCCATTTCCTCGACCACCCGTAGAGCGGCCAGAAGCCCCTCAACCGCAGCCATGTCGCGCTCGAATGCGGACCAGTCCACCGCCGCAGGAGGCGGGACAGCCGTGTCGTACGAAGCCTCCACGAATGGCTTGACGAGAGCGACGACGGGCTTGGCGTCCTCAGGCGCAATCTCCCCGACGATGCGGGCGTAAGCGGCCTCAAGGCGCTCCCTGAGGTCGTCCTTCCGCCTCTCCCACTCAAGCCCGCGCTCCCGGCGTTCTCCGGGGGCGTAGTCGAGCCAGCCGCCGCCCGTTCTCGCGGGCGCATCGCCGCCGTCGCCGAAGTACCGCGGGCCGTAGTAGCGGCCGCCGAAGAAGCGATGGCCGAAAATCGGTCAGCCCTCCACCCGATACCAAGAGCCGTCGCGAGCCTGGCAGACGGTCCACTTGCCTACAGTGGCGACGGCCTCATACAGGTCGCCATCCGCTCGGATCGGCAAATCGCCCACATCAGAGAGGCGCGGCGCCGGCTCTCCCGCACCGAAGCACAGGAACGGCGCGTCAGCGAAGAGCCAACTCATTGCAGCACCGTCTCCACGCCCTCGGCGCGCCCGCTCTTGCCCCGGATCACCCGCTTGGGCGCCGTCATCGCCTTCATCAGCATGGCCGTCTGTTCGGCCTGCGCCTGCGTGTTCGCGTTCAGCGCCTCGGTCTGCGCCTGGATGGCCTGCGCCATCGCCAGCAGCCCCTGCATGACCTCTTTCACGTCTTCCTCATAGGTTCCCGGCGGCAGCCCTTCGGCCCGGCGCATCGCGTCTTCGCGCTGGTAGCTCTCCTGACGGGCCTTCTGGCCGTCCTGGACCTTCGCCGCCTCCAGCCCGACCTTCGCGATCGCTTCCTGCTCTCTCAGCCCGAACTCCCGCTCCTTGAACTGCATCTCCTGAGCGCGGGCTTCCCGCTCGGCCTGCATCTGCATCTGCGCCCGCTGTTCCTCGGCCCGCGCCTTCTGCTGCGCCAGCGCGAACTCCTGCTGCTGCTTGGCCTGCGCAAGCTGCATGTCGCCGGCCAGCTTCTCGCGCTCCATCGCAAGCCGGGCCTCGCGCTCCTGCCGCTCCATGCCCATGCGCTCGCGCTCAAGCTCAATCTTCTGCTGTTCAGGGTCGGGCGGGGCCGGCTGCGGGTTCTTCGCCATCTCCTGGGCGCGCCTGCCCAGACGGTCCAGAGCGTCCTCCGCCTGTCTCCCGAGCTTGAACACGCGGGCGAAGCCGGTCAGCAGGTCCGTCGCCTCATCGACCTGCATCACCCCGGCCTGGACCGCAGGGCCAACGGCCTCGATGAACTGGCCGAAGCCGAGGATGAAATTCGACAGGTTCTCCTGCTGCCGGCCGACATCGGCCCGCACCGTGCTGTCCGTCTCAACGTCGATCCGATAGCAGCGCTGAAGGTCGCTCCGAAGAACAGCCTCCACATCCTCGGCGGCGGGGCTTTCCAGCATCGCCACGATCTCGGGCGGCGGAGCGGGAGGCTGGGCGCCCGACTGTTGCGCCAGCAACGCCACCTGCTGCAACTGCGCCCGCGCCTGCTGCTGCTCCTGCCTTGTCGGGAGCCCGGTCTGCGTCATCTCCGCAAGGTGCGGCCACTCGAACCGCGTCGCCACGACCTCAACCATCATGCGGATCAGGTCGCGGGCGTACCGGGCGACCTCGGCCTGCATCCGCTGGATGCGGAGCGAGCCCCACTGCGCCTTGATCTGCTGCGCCGTGGCCGTTTCGGAAGCCTCCGTCGAGCCGCGGAGAATGTCGGCGATGCCAGTGATCTCGTAGATCGTCTGCTTGACCTGCTCTCTCGCCAGGAGAAGCCCGTCGAGCACCTTCTGCGCCTGCTCGATCGGCATGAGCCAGATGGCCTTGTCCAGCCCTCCACCTTGAAGGAACTGCACCATCGACTCCGCCGGAACAAGCTCGCCGTCGTTCGCCTGCTCAAGACTGGCGAGCGCCGTTCCGTTCTCCGTGCCTGCGATGAGCCCGCGCCACTTGATGACCCGCGTGATCGCCTTGATGCGGCGGGTGATGAGGTCGAGTTCTTCCGCCTGCTTTTTGTAGAGGCGGTAAGGCTCCACGGGGACGAGGCTGTCCGTCGTCTCCACCGCATACAGCGGCCGGGGAACCGGGAAGAAGCCCTCAAGCTTCAACTGGTCATCGAGCTTGAGCAGCGGGGCGACCTTGTAGCTCGGCGCGATGAACAGAAGCTCTTTCTTGTCCTTGTCCCAGATTTCCCAGACCAACAGGCGCTTGAATACGTCGTGGTTGTCCTCGGGATTGTCCTTGTCGGCGCCGTCGAGGGCCGTATCAAGCGGAATGGTCGCGCCGACCTCGGCGTTGAGCTGCTTGACCTGTTCCCTGGTCAGCAGGTGCCGGAACGCGACCCACGGCACGTCATCCCATCTGCGCCCCGGCCCCCTTCGGAAATCCTGCCATTGCACATGCTCTGCGCACACGGCGGGGTAGGACTGGCCCGAGTCATCCTCCACGGGCTTGAAGCGGATGCGCGTCACCCCGCGGCCTGGCAACAGAGCATCGCGGACGGCAGCCCGCATCGCCGCGTCCAGGTCGTACTGATCCGCCATGTAGGAAACGGCGCGCTCCGCAACCTGCCCGGCGATCTTCCCCACGGGGTCTTCGTCGCCGAACCTGCGGCGGATGTCAGGGACGGGAGGGGAATTGTAGACGGCGGGGATGATGGTCTCGGTGTTGGCGTGAAGAATGTTGAACTGCGCCTTTTCCTCGGCGTCGCGGTAGAGCTTCACGCACTCATCGGCCGCCTTGCGCCACTTCTCTTCGTCCTTCGACGCAAGGTTGATCGCCTCCAGCCACAGGCGCACCTCGCCCGCGGCGCCGGGGCCGGCGTCCTTGCGGGTCTCGAAGACCGCGCCTTCGTGGTTGTCAGCGGCTTCGCTCATTCCGCCGCTCTCCGCTTCGCCTGCCGCTCGATCATTTCGCGGACGGTCAACGTGCTGCGAATGCTGCCGTCAGGCTGGCCGACCCAGACATGCTTGGGCTTGGGCGGCTCGACCTTCGGCCGCATCTCCCGGTACGCCATCGCGAGATAGCGGAAGGCGTCGGCAGCGTGGCTCGTCCAGTCGTGCTTGGGCTGGTTCTTGAACACGCGCTCTTTCTCGTCATAGTCGGCGCGGTACTGCCTCAGCGCCTCGACGCCGTGCCCCGTGCGCTCCCGGTCGAACCAGCACAGCGGCAATATCTGCCGCGCCGCGTTGATGCCGTCCTGCAGGGTGTGGGCCGGAACCAGCCTCGGCTTGCGTCCGAGCTGCGCCAGCGTCTCCACACGGGTCCGGCCCGTGCCAAGCTCCCTCACCTTCGCGTCGTGCGGCACCCAGTCGT
>DASVCM010000694.1:0-5048 GCA_036381635.1 Lacipirellula sp. | reverse complement strand
CTCTTCACCATCCGCACGCGGACCGGCATCTTGTGAGCGAGCCGCGCGAAGCACATCTTCGCCGCCGCTTCGCTCACGCCCGACAATTCGAACAGGATCGTGCCTGGCCGAATGGTCGCCGCCCAAAACTCGGGTTCGCCCTTGCCCTTGCCCATGCGGGTTTCGAGCGGGATGGACGTAATCGACTTGTGCGGGAACACGCGAATGTACAGCTTGCCTTCACCGCGGATGTATTGCTGGGCAGCGATACGCCCGGCCTCGATCGTCGCCGCGCTCAGCCAGCCGCCGTCTTCAGACTGCAAGCCGTATTCGCCGAAGACGACCCGATTGCCGCGCGTGGCGTTACCTCTTATACGCCCTCTTTGGCTTTTTCTGTGCTTGACCCTCTTGGGCATCAGCGCCATCGGTCTCGTCCTCAAACATGCCTTGGTTGATCCACACTTGAATACCGATGTGACCCTGCGCGGTCATCGCTTCGGTAAAGCCGTAATCGATCTTCGCCCGCAAGGTGCTGAGCGGGATCGACCCGGCAATCTGCTTCTCGCGGCGAGCCATTTCCGAGCCGCCCAGCCGGCCGGCCAGTTGCACCTTGATGCCCTTGGCGCCGGCTTCCATCGTCTGTTCCACCGACCGCTTCATGGTGCGGCGGAAGCTGGCCCGCTTCGACAACTGCTCGCCAATGTCCTCGGCCACTAGCTGCGCCTGCAGCTCGGGACGGCCGACTTCTTCAATCTTGATGTTGATCCGCCGGCCGACCAGCCGCTGCAGCTCGTCCTGCAGTTGCTCGACTTCCTGGCCCTTGCGGCCGATGATCACGCCCGGCCGAGCCGCGTGGAGCACGACCTTCACCTCGTCGCGAGTCCGCTCGATCTCCACCTTGGGGATGCCGGCGAACTTGTACTTCGAGTGGACGAATTTGCGGATCTTCTGGTCTTCGACCAGCAGGTCCGCGAACTCCTTCTTCGAGGCGTACCAACGGCTCTTCCAGCCCAGCATGATGCCGGTGCGGAAACTGATTGGATTGACTTTTTGACCCATCTGGGACTCGTTGTGCGAGTGTTCTATTCGGGTATTCAAATCCGAAATTCGACGCTCGAAATTCGAAACGAAAGCGGGCTTGTTTCGAATTTCGAATTTCGGATTTCGTGCTTACTCAATCGACACCTTAATGTGCGCCATGCGCTTGCGGATGACGTGGGCCATGCCGCGGGCGCCGGGGCGGATCCGCTTGATCGCGGGGCCGCCGTCGATGCGGGCGTCCACGACGCGCAGGCCGCCGAGGTTCGGGGCGCGGCGGTCGTCGGCGTTGCCCAGGGCGCTCTTGAGCACCTTCTCCAGCAGGCGGGCGCCGCGCTGGGGTTGGTACTTCAGGATCGCGAGGGCCTCGTCGACCTTCTTGCCGCGAATCATGTCCGCGATCGGCCGCACCTTGCGGGCGCTGATCTGAGCGTGACGGTGTGTTGCTGTGTAAGCCATTGCTTTTGCTTTCGGCTCGAACCCTGTCACCCTGAGGTCTTCCGAAGGGTCCGGCACGTGTACGAGGGGCCAGATGCTTCGGTGGACCTCAGAATGACTCGCCTTTCTATTTCTTCGCCTTGCCGCCGTGGCCGCGGAAACTGCGGGTCGGCGAGAACTCGCCCAGGCGGTGGCCGACCATGTCTTCGGTCACGAACACCTTCAGGTGAGTCTTGCCGTTGTGGACCATAAACGTGTGGCCGACGAACTCAGGAATGATCGTGCAGGCCCGCGCCCAGGTATTGAGCGGATCTTTGCGACCCATCTCGTTGAGCTTCTCGACCTTCTGATACAACTTCAGGTCGACGTACGGGCCTTTTTTAGTACTGCGTCCCATGTTCGATTACGCCTTGTGCGACTTGGTGATGTTCACTGTAGCCGCTGGCAAACCTGCCCGCCGGGGCCCCGGCGACCACGTTTGGTCGCGGCTAAATTGTCACCACACTCCTTACTTCGTTACTAACTTCTGCACGCCGTAGCGTTTGCTGCGGCGACGGCGGACGATGGCTTTGTTCGAGGGCTTGCGTCGGTTGCGCGTCATGCCGCCCTTGGCGCTCTTGCCCGTGGGGCTGACCGGATGACGGCCGCCCTTGGTACGGCCTTCGCCGCCGCCGTGCGGGTGGTCGATCGGGTTCATCGCCGTGCCGCGGACATGCGGGCGACGACCCAGCCAGCGCTTGCGGCCGGCCTTGCCAAGCACGATGCCCATGTGCTCGGAGTTGCTCGACTCGCCGATGGTCGCCCGGCAGGCCGAAGGGATACGGCGGATTTCGCCGCTGGGCAGTGAAATCTGCGCCCAGTCGGCCTCGCGGGCCATCAGCGTCGCGTGGGCGCCGGCGCTGCGGCACAGCACGCCGCCGCGGCCGGGACGCAGCTCGATGTTGAAGATCGGGGTTCCCAACGGCATCTTGGCCAGCGGCAGGCAGTTGCCGACCTTGGCCGGCGCGTCGGGGCCGCTCATCACCTCGTCGCCGGCCTTCAAGCCGCCAGGGGCGATGATGTACCGCTTCTCGCCGTCGGCATAGAACAACAGCGCGATGCGGGCCGAACGGTTCGGGTCGTACTGAATCGAGTTGACCTTCGCCGGGACGCCGTCCTTGTTGCGGCGGAAGTCGATCATCCGATACTGCTGCTTATGGCCGCCGCCGCGGTGCCGGGCGGTGATTTTGCCCTGGTTGTTGCGGCCGCCAGTCTTGGTCTTCGGACGGAGCAGCGACTTCTCCGGCTTGGCGCCCGGCGTCAGTTCGGCAAAGTCGTTGACCGTCGCGTTGCGGCGACCGGCCGTGGTCGGATTGTAGTTGCGTAAGCCCATGGCGAGTTAGCTCTTAGCTATTAGCTGTTAGCTTTTAGCCAGACAGCCAAGTTAAATTCCTATCTACTTCCCCTCTGGCTGATAGCTAACAGCTAACAGCTAACGGCTTCTAAAAGAAGTTAATCCGGTGCTCGGCGTCGAGCGTGACGATCGCCTTCTTCCAGTCCTTCGTTTGCCCCAACTTGAACCGCGTGCGACGGGCCTTGCCCTTGCGGTTCTGCGTGGCTACCTTCAGCACCTTCACCTCAAACAGCGACTCCACCGCGCGACGCACGTCGTCCTTCGTGGCCAGGCGATTGATCTCAAAGGCGTAGGCGTTGTTGCGGGTCGACTTGTGCATGCCCTTTTCCGTCACCAGGGGCTTCACAATGACCTGGTGCGGCTCGAGGGTGATGCTCGTCGTCTGCGGTATATGGCGTGGCATGTCTAACTCCGACTCTCCTGCGACCACCTAGGCCTTAGTCTCGTTGGTGTGCGACGCCATCAGCGAAGCGTTCGCCTTCAGCGCGTCGAGCGCCGCAGTGGTCATCAGCAGCCGCTTGGCCGACAGCACCGTGTAGGCGTTCAGGTCCTTCGCCGGGGCAACGCTGACGCCCTCGATATTCCGGCCGCTCTTGTACACGTTCATGTCATAGCCGGCGGTCGTCACCAGCACCGAACAATCGCCGCAGCCGAGGGTGTTGATGATCGCGGCCATGTCGCGGGTCTTCGGCGCCTCGAATTCCAGCTTGTCGATCAGCACAATTTCCTCGTCCTGCACCTTGGCCGCCAAGGCCATCCGCGTGGCCATCTGCAGCGCCTTCCGCGGCAGCGAGTACGAGTAATCGCGCGGGTGAATCTGCTTCATGTGCCCGCCGCCGCGGCGGATGCCGCTCTTGCGGTGACCGGCGCGTGCGTTGCCCGTGCCCTTCTGGCGGTACATCTTCTTCGTGGAGCCGGACACCTCGTGCCGGTTCTTCGTCTTGTGCGAACCTTGCCGCAGGTTGGCTTGATACATCACTACCGCGTCGTGCAGCAATTGCTTGCTGATGCGCGGAGCGAGATCGGTCGGCTCGATATTGTAGGTGCCGACCTTCTTACCCTTGGCGTCGTGTACGTTGAGTTTGGGCATGGCAGGAAGCTATTAGCTATTAGCCATTAGCTCTTAGCCAGACAACTGTCAGCCCATCTCTCCTCTGGCTAACAGCTAACAGCTAACAGCTAACAGCTTCTTACACTTTGTTCGTTTGCTTGATCACCACATATCCGCCGTTCGGCCCGGGGACCGCGCCGCGGATCAGCAGCAGGTTCTGGTCGGCGTCGACTCGCACGAGCAACTGGTTCCGCATCGTGCACCGCTGATTGCCGTATTGGCCGGGCATCTTCTTGCCCTTAAACAACCGGCTGGGAAACGCGCTGGCGCCGGTGCCGCCGAGAGCCCGGTGACACTTCTTCACGCCGTGCGTGGCCCGCTGGCCGCTGAAGTTGTGCCGCTTCATGGCTCCGGAGAATCCGCGGCCCTTGCTGGTGGCCACGACGTCGACCCGGGGAACGTCGGCCATCGCGGTCACGTCGACCTTGGCGCCGACCTGCAGGTCGCCCGCCGCCCCGCGGATTTCGCGGATGAATCGCTTCGGCTCGCAGTCGGCCTTCGGGAGAACTTCGACGCCGGCCTGGGCTCGCGACTTGGCCCGCTTACTGTCGAGCTTGGCCACGTGGCCGCGCTCGCTACGCGCGGCCAGCCGCCGCGGCTTATCGAGATAGCCCAACTGCACAGCTTCATAACCGTCCCGCTCGCTCGTGCGAATCTGCAGCACGTCGCAGGGACCCGCCTGGACAACGGTGACCGGGACGACATTGCCTTTGTCGTCGTAAACCTGCGTCATACCTACTTTGCGACCCAGAATCCCCGGGACGCGATCTGCGGCGGCCATCGTCGTTATCCTGAAGCTGTGCGTGAAGAGCGGGAGACTCGGGGCGGCGCCCCGGCTTACCCACTCAACTTCCGCGGCATAAAGGAATTATTGCTGGTGCTTTTACTTCACTAACCCTGTCACCCCGAGGTCTGCCGAGGGGTCCGGCCGGACTTTCTCGGAGGACCTCGAAGTGACAATTCCACCGGCGATCAGCCAGTGGTCGCCTTGATCTTGATATCCACGCCGGCGGGCAGGCTCAGCTTGTTGAGCGCTTCGATCGTCTTGGCGGTAGCCTGGACGATGTCGATCACCCGCTTGTGGGTGCG
>DASVCM010000693.1:0-5127 GCA_036381635.1 Lacipirellula sp. | reverse complement strand
CGCCGCATCCGCGGGAACAGCTTCGTTCGATCGCCGGCCAATGAAATCCTCTTCTTCCACCGCGGCAAGCTCGATCGCCTTGGGCTTCTCATCCGCATTGCGTGCGAAGACCACCGCCTTTGCGACCGCGTCCGGCACGTGATACGTGCGATCCTCGGGGCTCTCGCCAAAGAAAAGCAGCGCCCGGCCTTGCTCGTCGGTCGCTAACCAGGCGAAGTGGGCGGCGGACGGCCGAGCGGCGAACCCCACCAACATGAAAGCGGCCAGCAACACGCGGCATCGCGAACGAGGGCAAATCATAATGGGAATCCTCATGACTTGGTTTTACTATTGTCTGAAATGCAGTCTTAACCACGAAATGTCAGCGATGGCGGCTCATTCAAAACTGTGACCAACTTCATCACCGGCGCGGGTAACTAGCGCCTCGCGAACGAGCGGGTCCGTTTCCGTGGCAATCATGTGCACCGACCCGTCGAGCAAAACGAACTGAACGCCGCCCGGATGATCGCTGCGAAACGCCTGACGGCTATCGCCGATGTGGTGATAGGTGGAACTGTTGTAGAGGGCTGGATACTTCGCCGCTATGGTCCCCCAGGCCAACGCCCAGTACCCGTGAGCCCAGGTGTGCTCGCCCCACTTCGGCTGGCCGCTCAGATCCTGGCACGTGTCCCACATGTAATTGGCAAAACTATAATCGATTTCGCCAATTAGAAGCGTGTGCGCCGTGCCGTCGGTAATCTGCTCAAGACCTAATTGATACCGGTGTCTGCGAACATCGCTTTGACCGATCAGTCTGGTAGGAAGGCTCGCAAAGGCGCCGTCAAGCGGAGCGTTGTAATTCGTGCTTGCTGAAATAATGTAACTGCCGGGGCCAAGCGTTTCGCCGCACGCTGGTTCCGGGACTTGCCGGGGCAGCACCATCGAGGGGCACGTGAAGAGGCTCGTCGGCCGACTTGTCACCTCAACATTGCCTGGAGCGTCAACCGATTGCGAAAGGTCGTAGGCCGAGTAAAGCTGCTCCTGCTCAATAAACGGCAGCAGGAAGATGAATGTGCTTCCCAGGTCTCGATACCTTGCGCCTTGCTCGGTCGGGGAGGTTACCGCAACCAAACCGCCCCCTTCTTGGAGCACCTTGGGCGGAGGCAACGTGCCGCGAGCGCTGTAAAAGTTTTGAACGGCGAGGCCGATCTGCTTCAAGTTATTCTGACATGCCATGCGACGCGCTGCTTCGCGAGCGCTCTGAACTGCCGGGAGGAGCAACGCGATGAGCACTCCGATAATCGCGATTACTACCAACAGCTCGATGAGGGTGAACCCCGCAGGTTGAGAACGGCCCTTAATCGTGCGGCGTCGGCAGAAGGCGGGCGCTAGCGCCAAGCCTACGATGCTTGAAAGGATTAAGACATGTTGGCTCGGCTCCGGAACCGTTAAGACGGCCGCAGTCGATTGCTCAGCGACCTGTCCGAAGTGATCTTGCCACCTCGAAAGATCTAAGAGGCCGACTAGACCATTGCCGTCGCCATCGGCCCCGGACCCGGGCGGAGTCGCGGCCGAGCCTAATTGACGTTGCCAGGTGAGCATGTCATGCCCGTCGGCGTCTCCGTCGAGGTCGTAGTCGCCCTCGAGTGCGCCGTCCAGGATCATGAAATCGATATCGAGGATGGCGGGCGTCCCATTTAGGATTCCGCCTGCCGATTCCTTCATGAACCACTGGGGGTAGCCGCCAGCTTCGCCCGTGCCAGGCTGAGTCGTTGCATGCATGGTGGAGAACACAAACCCCAGCGAGCCTGCAGCCAGCGACTGCTGCACATAGTCGAGCGCGCCCGGCTCTTCGAGTTGCAGCTCAAAGCTGAACGTGGTGCGATCGGGAATGACGTCGCCGTCGTTCAAGCCTTCGGCAATGCCAACAGCCCACGGCGTTGCCTCGAATGGGTCCGTCAGGTTGCCGGGCGATGTCTCACTGAAGCCGCCAGTGACGTTGTTGGAGACGTCGCGATACTGGCCCGGCTGCGAAAGATCGCCGACGATTGGATACACTCGATAGCCGGCGCCGCTGGAACCGTAGGGAAACGTCGATTCGCCGAACTTCGACGGTCCGCTCGCGCCGCCCAGGGCGAAACCATCGTAGCCGAGGCGGAAGCCGACGCCGTACAGCTCCATCGGCCGCTGCGCGTCGTAGTCGCCGGCGAGGACGTCCGCCAGGATTTCCGACCGCGCATCGGGCGTGCTGTCATACAGCAACGCGCCGCCGGAGCCGCTTTCCATGGTGAGGGTGACAGTCACCGAGTTCACTTGATAGCTAGAAGCCGGCAAACCCGCGGTCACTTGCGCGCTGGTGTCGAAGGCCGCCAGCGCCATGCCGACCCGCGACGGCCCAGCCGCCGTCTGGGGGACGAAATCCTGCGTCTGGCTGTTGATCTCCAGGCCGCCCGTGAAACTAGGCGCCAGGGCTCGGCCGCCGGCGCCGAAAGCGTTGGAATAAATCCAGGTATCGAGCTGCGGGGCAGCCCAAGAAGCGGTTTCGCCCATGGCCGGCCCGGGGGCGGACGCTACGCCAACCAGCGCCGATGCGAACGCTGCTCTTATCCAAGCTATCCTGTTGCTGAGCATCTCTGGTTCCCCCAAGCGACGGTTCGATCTAATTCCGTCTAGCGCTTCAGGCCGTTAACTCCGCCGAAATAGGGGGCGCGCCGCGATCGCGACCAACGCCAAGCCAGCCAAGGCGAGCGTTGACGGCTCAGGAATCGCCGTGATCGCGTTCACCACGGGGCCCGCGGCCGACCAGAACGTGTCGATCTGAAAGGCGTCGAGGCCGCGGCTCGAGGACGCGGAAGTCATGCGAATGGCAAACGGGAGGTTGTCGCCGGGGGCGGTCCACTCTTGCCAGTAAACGCCGGCGCCGTTTTGCACGCCGTAAAGATCTTTTTGTTTCACCCAGGCGACGGAGCTCGTGTCCATGGCAAAGCTCAAGTCGGCAATCTCGTTGTCGGGCTGGCCGATCACCTGGAGAACGATCGTTGTGTAGCCGCCGCTTTGCCCCGCGGGCGTGGGCGCCACCGCCGAGATCGTGTCGTCGGCGAAGGAATTGCCGGGAAAGCCCGAGTAATAGTTGCCGCTGCCGCTACGGTGGCCGAAGATGGTCGTGGACTCCGGCGACTGGGCGAGCCGCGGCGAGCCGGCCGTCGTCGGGCCGCCGAGATCGGGAGTCGCGTCATCGAGGAGGCCGGAGCCAAACGGGCCCATGCCGGCGCTTTCCATGACGTCCCAGCCGAAATAGGACGTATCGGTCGTGTTTCCGCGGGCCCAAGCGTTGGGTTCGAAGTTCCAGGCCTGGCCCATCGACGTCGTGAAGGCGAAAGCCGGCGCTGCGGTCGGCGCGGCAACCAGGGCAAGGAAAAGGGCAGGGCCGATCAAGCGGTGCATTAGCATTGTGGCTTCTCCAGGCGGATGTGTGGCTTCGGGCAGAGCTAAGAGCCGCCATGAGCGTGTGACGGAGGCGGCGCGGGCGCAAAGCTGCCACGGCTGGTGGTTCGCGGGTGAAGCAGGTGAGACGACCCGCGATAGCTGGCTGAAGCGAGAAACGCTCTGGCTGGCTGTTGATATCGAGTCTCAGTAGCGATAGATTAGCGGGTGTTGGCCGGCCCTAAAAGGGGGGCAACGGGTAATAACCGCAAAATAGTTCGCCGAACCCAAAGCTGTATTGCGTCACCCAGGAGAAGCCGTTGTGAGCGAGCCGCCCACGAAGCCAACGCCGAAGTCATCGACTTCCGCCGAACCGCTGCGAATCAGTTCTGAGGACCTGTTTCGCGGCGGACGCACGCTGCTCATTGCGCATCAAGGCGAAGAGTACCGGCTACTTATTACGCGCAATAACCGACTGATCCTGCAGAAGTGAGCTTGCAGAGCCGGCAGAGAGGAGTAGAAGCGGGCTCCGCGCGCAAGAAACGCCGACGGAGCATGCTTCGTTATTCAGCGACTTCCAGCTTTACGTTGCGGAAGCGGACTTCCATTGGCCCGCCGGAGTGGAGTTGCAAGGCGAATACCCCGCGACGGGCGCCCTCGGGGTCGTCGAGGTCGACGCATGGCTGGCCGTTGATCCAGGTCTGAATCCGGCTGCCGCGGGCGACGATCTTGTACTCGTTCCAGTCGCCTTGTTCGACGAATTCTTCGCCCGACTTGTCCCACAGCAGGGCACGGCCCGATTCTTCGTAGAGCTTTCCCCACCAGCCGCGACCGATGTCAGCCTGATAGCCCTTCGCCTCGCCGTTCTCGAGCCGCTCGCTGCGAAACTGGACGCCGCTGTTCCCCTGGCCGTTGTCCTTGTGAAGCTTCACCTCAAACGTGAGCGTGAAGTCCTCGGCGGCCCAGTCGCTGAACAGGAACTCATTGTGCTTCAATCCCGGGCTGCGGCCGACAATCTCGCCGTCTTCGACGTACCACAGATCGGGGTTGCCGCTCCAGCCCGTCAGGTCCTTGCCGTTGAAGAACAGCTCGGTGTTGTCCTTGGCCGCCAGGATCGGGGTTTGCCCCTTGCCGGCGAGATAGGCGAAGAGCGAAACGATCTGGTGCGGCGAGAACTGCTTGAGTTGATCGTCCGGCATCATCGAGGCGTCGCTGAGTTGCCGGTCCTCGATTTCGTCCTTCGGGATGACGACTTCTTCGGTGGTCGTCTGCAGCGTAATCGAGTTATCGTCTTCCGCCTTCAGCAGACCCGATACGACCAGGCCGTCGATCGTCAGGACGACCGTTTGCTGGTAGTCCTTCGAGATCACCGAACTGGGGTCGACGATGTTCGACAGCAGGTATTCGAGATCGGAACGGTTTGAGCCGGTGAGGTCCGGACCAATCTTGGCGCCGACGCCGTAGAGGGTATGGCACTGTTGGCAGGTCTTCACGAAGACCGCGCGGCCGAGTTCCATGTCGGGCGCGGCGGGCGGGTTCTTCACCAGGTCGCGTAGCTCGGCGATGAGCTTCGCTTTATCCTCGGGCGTGCTGCGGACCTGGCCCCAGGTTTCGACCAGCATCTGGTCGAGTTCGGGGTCCTTCAGATTCTGCAATTGCCGCACGAGGTCAGCGGGGATATCCGCCGCGGCAATGCGCTTCTCGGCGACGGCGGTCAGCAGCGCC
>DASVCM010000692.1:0-2533 GCA_036381635.1 Lacipirellula sp. | reverse complement strand
CACCCCGAGGTCCGCCGAGGGGTCCGGCCAGTGTTCCTTATCTACCTAGAGCGATCCGACAGGCCGCGCTATCAACGACGAGATTGGACATTTCGTTTTCTTTTCATTCAACGCGAACCTCCACGCGTCGACTGCACTCTTCGCTGGCATGATCGCTCCTCCCGCACCGGCCAGCCGCCGCCATGTTCGACTGCATCCTCTACGCCATCCGCCCCGAACACGCGCCCACCGAACTTGAATCCTGGGCCGCGCTGGAAGCCAAGAGCCAAACCACGGCCGCCGATCTGGTCAGCCAAACACTGGCCAACATCGACCACGCCGCTGCCAACCGCCGGCAGGCAATTCGCCGGCGGCGCCTCGTCCTCGCACTCAGTGCGGCCACGGCGCTAGCCGTCTACTACCTTCGATGAAAACCCGGCGCTTGCAACGCCCAAAGCCATTGCCCACACTTCAAGCATGAGTTGAAATCTCATTCTCGATCTGCTCGGCGATGGAAATTAGCCAGATTCTCGACGCACTTACGGCCTCCTTCTTCGCGCTGCTGGGTATCTGGGCCGGCGCGGTGCGCAGGCACTGGTTCCTCCGCATGGCCGCAGTGAGCGGCTTTTTATTGGTCACGCTACTGCTCCCGGCCTACGGGCTGGTCATCGAGTTTGGGCTGCAGATGGCCATCATCGCGACGGTCGTCGCCGCGGCGCGCGGCGGCGCTTCCTGGCGCCCGCGCTGGTCGATGGAGACTGCTCTCTTGTTGACGGTCGTTGCCGCCGTCGCCTTCGCCATCCTCGGCAGCCTGCCGAAGTTCACTGCATTTCAATGGCTTGGCATGCTCGGGATCGGGGTACTGACGGCGTTGTTCGCTCTGGTCTGCCTATGGCTGGTGTATGGCGGCGCCCGCCTGCGGCGGCGAATCATCGGCGGCGCCGTTGCTTTTGCCGTGCTGATTGTGCTCCTGCACTTTGGCCAAGCCGTGCAGTACGCGCTCAGTTACTCCAACACCCGGGCCGGCTGGCTCGCCACGTTCCGCCGGTATTACACGCCGGACTACCTTCCGACCTGGCTGCAATGGACCTCCAAATCCGTTGGGCTGGGAATTGCCGCCATGCTTGCCACTTTGTTGTTGGCCCGCGCGTCCGGCTGGTTTCCAACGGCTGAGCGCGCAGCTCAGCCAACAACGACCCTGGCGAATCGTTTCGCACGGTTAGGGCTGGGCGCCATGTTCGCGGCCATCGGTTTGCCGTTGCTTGTCGTCTTCTATCAACTCCTCGTGCCGCCGCCGCTGCCGGCGCCGGCGCTGCCTGCGCCAAACGGTTACACGGACTTTGTGGCTGCCGGAATGGCAATGCCGGCGGATGCTCTTGACGTGTTAAACCGGCGCGTCAGCTTTCGCTCGCTGCCGCTCGCGGAACTGCGGCGCATCGACCAAAGCATTCGCCCGGTGATCGAAGGCATCGAGTCCGGCCTGAGCAAAGAGTGCCGTGTAACTTCGCCGTTTGCCGACCGAAGCAGCCCCGAGCGCCAACGGGAGTTGGAAGCGATAGGCAATTGCAGCCTCGCCCTGCTGTTCCGGAATGCTTACCTCCAAAAGAAAGGCGACCCCGCTCTTCAGGTGCGCGCATGTTTGCAGGAACTTCGCTTCAGCGATGAAAGCTCCCGAGGCGGCGGCGTCGACGCCTGGGACCCCTTGTGCGAGGGGCTCGCCGCGGCGGTCCTGCGTAGCCTGCTCGGCTCGCTGGACGCGAAGACCTGCCGAATCGTCGCCCGGGAAGTGGCAGATTTCGATCGGCAGCGCGAGCCCTATGCCGAGCGGCAAGCCACGCAAGCCCACATCGACCGGCGTAGCGACTGGGAAACTCGCTTGAACCAGATTCTGGCTTCGTGGTCGGGCGGCGACCCGCATCCGATGAACCATTGGAACTTGCGATGCATCGCCGAAACGCGGCTGTTATGTATCGAAGCGGCCCTGCAAGCGTACGTTCTGGAACACGGGCATCCGCCCGAGAACGTCGGCCGTCTGACGCCGGATTACCTCGCCGCAATCCCCGACGATCCGTTTGGCGCCGGAACGATGAAATACATACGCCAAGGATCGCGTTACAAGGTCTACAGCAACAGCTTCGACGGCGACGACGATCGCGGCACGCCCGAAACCGCCAATCTCGGCGCCGGCGATATCGTCTTCCAGGGTCCGCAGCTTCATCCGCTGTGGACTCAACTCGCCGAAGGCGCCAGCGCCGGACTCGAATACATGCGCTCCATAACCCCGCCGAAAGTGACGTCAGGCGCCGAGCCGTGAAGCAGGTAGAGGTCGACATGAGGCCCGAAGGGCCGCATTACGAAAGCCCAGGGCGACCAGGATACTTCGGCGAGTTTCCTAGTACGCCCAAGGGTATTCGTCTGCATTCACGCCCGGCGGGCGGTAGGCATGTAGCGGCGGGCGATAGCCCGCCGTATTGGCGGTGAATGAATAACCAACGCCCGACGGGCCGCAGGCGCGCCTACGGCCCGTCGGGCCTTATATTCATCTCTTGATCGC
>DASVCM010000691.1:0-3482 GCA_036381635.1 Lacipirellula sp. | reverse complement strand
GCGGAGATCATCCGCCGCGGCGTAGAATTGGGCGTCGACTACGGGCTGACCCACACCTGCTACTCGCCCGACGCCGCCGGCATCCCCTGCGGCCGCTGCGACGCCTGCCAGATTAGACTGAAAGGCTTCGCCGAGGCGGACCTGAGCGATCCGGTTGACTACCAGAAGAAATAGCCCGCGAAACACGCAAAATGGCGCGAAAGAGGAAGAGTTTCCATTTAGGTTTTTCTTTCGCGCTCTTTCGCGTGTTTCGCGGGCTGCTTTCATAAAATGAAGATTGCCGAGATTTACAAGTCTGTTCAAGGCGAGGGCCGCCTCACCGGCATGCCCAGCGTGTTCGTTCGCGCCAGCGGCTGCAATTTGCGGTGCTGGTTCTGCGATACGCCGTACGCTTCCTGGCAGCCGGAGGGACAGGACTATGCGGTTGACGAGATCATCGCCGAGGTCGAGGAGTGGGACTGCCGGCACGTGGTGATCACCGGCGGCGAGCCGATGCTGTTCGCCGAACTACTGCCGCTAACCCGCGAACTGCGACGCCGCGGCCGGCACATCACCATCGAAACGGCCGGCACGCTCTATCTGCCAGTCGCGTGCGACCTTATGTCGATCAGCCCCAAGCTCGCCGGCAGCGGGCCGAATCCCGAATTGCAGCCGCGCTGGGCGCGGCGGCATGAGCGCGTCCGCTATCAGCCGGAAGCCCTCGCCCGGCTGATGAGCGAGTTCGACTTTCAGTTGAAGTTCGTCATCGACCAGCCGGATGACATCGCCGAGGTGGAAGTCCTGCTGCTGGAGCTGCCGGAGCTCAGAGCGGACCGCGTGCTGCTGATGCCGCAGGGTCGAAACGCCGAAGAACTCGCCGAGCACGCCAAGTGGCTGCCGGATGTTTGCGCCGAGCGCGGCTGGACGTATTGCCCGCGCCGCCAAATCGAATGGTTCGGCCCGGTGCGCGGCACGTGATGGTAGAGCGAAACCGAGCCGGGCCGTCTCGGCCCCGGCGAGTCGGCACTACGCTTTAAATCCCACCCCCCTCCGCCGCCGGCTCTTCATCCTGGACTTCCTTCTCAGCCGCAGCCGCCGGCGCCGCGTTGACTACAGCCGGCGCATGCCCCTTCGGCGCAAACACCAGCACCATCACCGCGCCGGCAATCACGAGGATCAAACCCGCCAGGAACATCGGCCCAATGCTGCCCCACAGCCCCGCGACCGCCGTGCTCACCAGCGTCGCTACCACCGGGGCGCCGCCGTAGACGAGCGGCATCACGAATACTGGTTTGCCGCCGAAATTGAAGGCCATGATTATGCCCAGCGCCCCGAGCGCGCCAGCCGCGCCGGCCGCGACGCTCCACAATGTGCCGGTGAAGTTGAATTCACTGGCCTCAGGACTTGCCGCGAGAATGATGAACGGCAGCACCACCGCAATCGCAAAGTAAGCCAGCCCCACGCACAGAAACGGCCGCATGCGGCTATTGCCCATTGCGGCCTGACCTTTGTGGAGTGTCACGCCGTAAGACCCCCAGGAGACGATCGTCGCCGCCACTGACAGCATCTGCAGCACAAACCGCGAGAACCGATTGCCCGGCGCGGCTGCGGCGGAGGCGGTTCGCGCTGCCGGGGCGGCGTCTGCGGACTCGCCATCAGCAGCCGCTGCCTTTGAAGCCGCGCTTGGCTTATGCGGGGCCGACCATAAAACGGTCACAGAACCCAACAACACCATCGTCAGGCCCGTCAGAAACAGCGGGCCAATTTCGCGCATCCGCCGCGCTAGATAGATGGTGAGAAAGGCATTCACCACCGGCGCCCCGCCGAAGACCAGCGGCGCCACGTACACCGGCCGGCCGCCGAAGTTGAAGGCCATGATGATGCCCAGCGCGCCAATGGCGCCGAGCGTGCCGCCCGCCAAACTCCAGATGATGCCCCTGGTGCTCCAGTAGCCGTTCTCGCCGCGCAGCTTCAGCAACACCGCCGGCACGATTACGCCGACCAGAAAATACGCCAGGCCCACGCAGACGAAAGGCCGCAGCCGGGCCGGCGAGCCTGAAATCGTCGACATTGCCACTTGCCCCTGATGGAGCGTCGGCAAATACACGCCCCAGCAGAGGATAGTGACGCAGAACGATACGACGACGAACAACAAACTGCGCATCAGCGGCGGGCTCCGGAGGGTGCTTTCACAGGAAACTTTAAGCCGATGCCCGGGCCGCCGCTAGGGAGATATATACCCCGGCCATCCTGGCCGGCGTTTAGTCCTCTCCCTCCGCAAGAGGATTTCATCTCGCGGAGCGAAATGACACTCGCGCCGGCCAGGATGGCCGGGCTATATGCGGGCGGTCACTCCCCGCGAAGGGCGGGCAGCAGCGGCGCTCGCAGCACCACGCGCGAGGCAAGCCAGCCGGCGACGATTCCCGTAACGCCGACAATCGCGAGCATCACCGCGAGCGTCGCCCACGGCGTTCCAGCCTGCTCGACGATGGCATGCGGCAACACGACGGCCAGCGCCGCAAGACAGCCGATGCCAAGTCCGCCGACCAGCAGCACCAGATTCTCGGCCAGCACCATCGCCGCGAGCCGGCGGCGGCGGAAGCCGGCGGCCTGCATCAGGGCCAGCTCGCCGCGGCGCTCCAGCACACTGCGCAACTGTACGACCGCCAAGCCGACGACGCCCAGCAGCAAACCGAGCGCCCCGAGGCTTTGGAACGTCGACAGGTACGTATTCTGCACGGCAAGCAACTCGCCCAGCCGCTCTCGCGAGTCCACCGCGTCGAAGCCATAGTCCTCAAGCTGAGTCTCCAGCAGCGTGGCCAGTTCCACAGGCGAGAGCTGGCTATTGCCCGCGCGAATCAGAAAGAACCGCCGGCCCGCTTCGTCGGGGAACAGTTGCCGGAAGTTCTCTTCGCTAATGATGACGTCGCCTTGCAGGACGCTATCGGCGAGCAGGCCTACGACCTGGAAATTGCGTCCGCCGGGCGCCCCGGTGTTTACGTTCAGATCGTCGCCTATGCCGAGCTTCAAGCTGTATGTCGCCGTGTTACGATCGAGCGCCATCGGCACGATCGGCCGGCGATTGTTGTCCAATCCCAGGTGCAGCTCGAGAAGCTCCCATCCAGAAATGCGCGCCGCTGGATCAGATAGTTCATCGCCCTTGCTCCCTTCGATGACTGCATATTGCGACTCTTCTAGCTGGCTTGCCCAGGTGAAGCGGCTCACGTCGGCAAGCGAGGGCGGCGCCCCCAGGATCCGTGGCTGCGTCGGCTGATACAGATTAAGGCAACTTGCGTCGTCGCCGTCGTGCACGCGGAAGCCGACGACATCGACGCCCGCAAGTTTTTCGTTCTCCTCGTCGCTGAATCCTAGCTCGCGGCGGCCCTTGTGCGTTCCCGGGTCATATAACACCGGCACGTCGGCGGTAGCGAGCAAGTCGAATCCCCCGACGCCGCGGTCGGTCGGCGCCATGCGGAAGGCGCTCATCGCGAGGATGAGGAAAC
>DASVCM010000690.1:0-7557 GCA_036381635.1 Lacipirellula sp. | reverse complement strand
TGTCTTTGGCCTGGCGGCTCATGAGCTTCCTCGCTGTAATTCTGTATCGCTCAGTTGAGCGCGGTAATACAGTTGAAATTTGACGGTTACGGGATACTTATCGGAATTTTCGGTTGTATCGATTGTCAGCATCGAGACTTTCGAAATCTGGGAGAGCTGGTCAACGTCGGCAAGGAACTCGCCAATGGCTGCATAGCTCCCTTCGAGATCACACGTCACTTCTACGCGGGTGTGCGTGGGAAATGCTTGCGGAGCGGCAGCACTGCACAGGTTCACTTCAACTTTGTTCGCCGCGGCAAGCTGGGTAAGGCTTTCAATGAACTCCTGCGTCGAGGCCCGTCGGGGCATGCGGCGGCGGGTGGAAGCGGCCGCCTGGCGAAGCTCCGCTACTCGATCGTGCAATTGGCGATACTCCTGGGCGACTTTGTCGCTCGAAGCCATCAGCCCGCGAACTTCATCCATGCGCGCCGTTCGGTCCGCAATGTCGGCTCCGACAGGCGCATAGAACGCGAAATAGAACGTCGCGCAAACCGCGGCGACGACCGCGCCGCCAAAGACGTGAATCACAGCCGGCGAGAGGCGCAGCGTTTCGAGGGATTTATTTAACATCCGCCGCCTTCGGGGCCGCGGGCCCGGTTAGCAAGCATTCGATCGCGTAGTTTTTGGCGTCGACGCCGTTTTCGGTGATCAGATCTTCCGAGGTGATCTTCACCTTACAGATTGGCCGCCGCTTCAGTGCGTCGGTGAATGTTGAGATATCAAACTGCGGCGTCGATACCGCGTCGATCAGCAGACGATCCGGCGTGGCGGCTGCGTCCCCTCCCGGCGGCGTCTGGGCGACGTCGAGATGTTCCACATAAAGGGCGCCGTCTGTCGCTTTCACAGCTGCGGCGACGACTCCCATTAACGTCGCCGTGGGCCGGTTCCTAGAAAGTTCCAGCGGCAATCGCTCGTCGCGGACGAGTGTTGTCGCCGTCGTGCGCAGCTCGGCATTCATAAGTTCCAGCCGGCGGAAAGGCTCGTAGGTGGCTTCCAGCGCGTCATGCTCCTGGCGAATGCGGCGACACTCTTGCCAACGCCAGATCGTCAGCGGAGCGAGCAGGACGATGGTCGCGGCGAGCGCGAGCGCCCAGCGGCGGGTCAGCATGGTCGCGCCCACGCGGAAGCGGGCCGTCTCGGTCATCAGATTCACATGCCGCTTCATGGCGCCTCCCAGGCCAACGCCGACAGGCCCACGGCCGCGCCAAAGAGGCACGACGGCGGCATGAATTCCGCGGCAGCGTCTTCTACTTGCAGCCGCCACGGCTGGACTGGGAGGCCCAGCAATTGCGACAGCCGAGAACCAACGCCGGCCAAGGCGCCGCCGCCGCCAAAGATGTAAATCGTCTCGGGCGTCTGCCCGCGGGTCACGCCGCGCCAGTAGTCGAGCGTTCTGCGCAGCTCCTGGGCTAGATGCGTCAGAGGTTGATCGAGAATGTCCTCGATGACCGACGTGGAAGCAGCTCGGCCCGTGTGCTCGACGGGCGAATTGGCCGCGTTGCTGCCGGGCTCGCTACTCAGGCCAAAACGCTGCAGCAGCGTTTCGGCGTCGGCTTCGCTCATCCGCAGATTGGCGGCAACGGTCCCGATAACATTTTGATAGCCGCAATCCTTGAGAGAACGGACGAGCACAGGCACGCCGCTTTGGACCAGGCAGATGGTGCTGCGTCCGTGCGCCCAGTCGAGCGCCGCAATCGGCCGGTTTCCGTCCGGCTGTTTGGCGAGCGAAGCCGCCCGGGCAAGCGCCCAGGGGAGCGCATCGATGACTCGACAATTCCAGCGGGACGCGGTTACGTCGGCGCAAATACGGTCGGACCACGCGCGCGGCGCTGCCACGACGTTGATTTTGCCGGGGTGAGCTCCGGTGGGCCACCACTCGAAAACGCGATCTCGCATCGAGCGCTGCGTTTCGACTTCTATGGCCCGCGCGAAATCGGGGCGGTCGCCGGAGCGTTTGGCGGCGGGCGCGTCCATTTGGACCACGTCGCATGCGCCGATTGGTAGCAGCGCCGCCGCGTTCCGGCCAGCAAGGCGTTCGCAGAGCGATCCGGCCGCGCTGATCTCGTCCGCCGACGAACGGGCCTCGTCTTCCGCGAACGCGGTGAGCGGCCAGCGTTCGGACCGCGGAACGATTGCCGCCGAGCGAATGCGATACACTCCACCTGCACGCACGACCTGCGCGGCCTTGACGCTCGTTGCGCCAATGTCGAAGCCGATCCAGCCGGTGGTTTGGCGGGCGAACATTTAGTCGGTAGGAGAGTGAATGGTCGGTAGGGGTAATCAGTTAAAAGCCCCCGGCTCTGCCGGGGGACGGCGATGGACTTGAACTTGTTTGGTCCCCCGGCAGAGCCGGGGGCTTTCATCTTTAGTGAGCCACCGTCGAGAGGTCGAAGATCGGCAACATCACCGACAGCACTACCACCGCGACGACGGCGCCCATCACCACGGTAATCATCGGTTCCAGCAATCGAACGACCTGCTTCATGCGGTTCTCGGCTTCTTCCTCGTAGTACACGCCTAGAAGCTGCGAAACTTCTTGCAGGTTGCCCGTCCGTTCGGCCGTGCAGAGCATCTCGCGGGCCGACGCCGGCACTATCTCGGCTTCCAACAGCGTGGCGGCCATGCCATGGCCGTTCAGCACGTTGTCGCAGACTTCATCGAGCAAATCCTTGTAAACCACATTCGCAACCGCCTGGCGGCAAAGCCGAAGCGCTTCCAGCAAGGGAACGCCGCTTCCCAGCAGCAGACCCAGCAGGGTGCAAGTGCGGCCGATGAGCAGCGGCCGGGTAACGCTGCAAACGCCCGTCCAGCGAAGCAACATGCCGTCGATCATCCGCCGGCCGTTCGCGGTAGCTCGCCACGCCAAGCCGCCGGCGCACGCCGCCCCGATCATCGGCAGCCACAGCCACCAGCGCGATCGCATCTCCGTGGCGACGCCGAGCAGAATTCGCGTCAGCACTGGCAAGGCGACCTCGTGCTGCCTGAAGATCTCGGCAAATCGCGGCAGGACGAATACCACCAGGATGCTGATGACCGAGCCGGCGATGAAGGTCAGCAGAATCGGATAGGTCAGTAGCCCCTTGATCGACTGGCGCAGCCGCAGCTCGCTCCGTTGCATCGCGGCGAGCTGCTTGAGCACTTCCGCCATGCGGCCCGACGCTTCGGCCGCCGCGACCGTCGCTACATAGGCGCCGTCGAAAACATCGGGGTAAAGCTTGAGCGCGTCGGAAAGGGTGTTGCCGCTGTGGACCAGCTCGTTGATGTCACGGAGCACCACGGCTAAGGCTGGCCGTTCGCATTGCGAGGCGAGCGACGACAGCGCCGTGGAAAGATCGAGCCCCGATTGCGTCATGATCGCCAACTGGGCGGTCATGTCGGCGATTTCTTGCCGGGGAATGCGCGTCCGGCGCGCAGCAGGAGCCGCGGGGAGTTCGTCATTGAAGGCGAACGCGGCCTCGTGTTTGCCCGGCCCCATGGCGTCTTGGCCGCGCATTGGGGGCGCGGAACTCGAGACAAAGCCGGCGGCAACAGTTTGAGCGGCCATGGTTGTATTAGCCCCAAAGGGGCGGCAGTTAATAGCCAGGGGCGTGAGCCCTGGGGCGGCATTGCGATTCTTTTGTAAGCCCCAAGGGGGCGGAAGTGCGTATCCGAAAGAAGGCTACTGGCGCCCCGTTGGGGCTTCCGTGTTTTTGTCTTGGCTTCCAGGGGCTTACGCCCCTGGCTATTGACTTTCGCCCCGTTGGGGCTGGATTAAAGGCGTTGTTGTTCAAAACCCCCGGTTACTCAAAGAACGCCACGCGGGCGACTTCCTCGAGACTGGTGAGTTCGGCCTCGGCCAACTGCAGGCCGCCTTGCAGCAAGGTGGCGTGGCCCTGGTCGGTAAGCCAGTTGCGAATCGCGTCGACCGGGGCGTTCTGCGAAACGAGGGCCCGCAGCTCGGGCTCGGCAGGCAGCACCTCGTAGATGCCCTTCCGTCCTTGAAAACCCGTGTCGAAGCAATCGCGGCAGCCTTCCCCCTTGGCCCAACTGCGGCGCTTGTCGCCGGTGTAGTGCAGAGCGTCGAGGTAGTCGGCGCTCGCGTAATACGTCGTCGTGCAGTTCGGACAGATCGTTCGCACCAGCCGCTGGGCGACGACGCCGACCAGCGCCGCAGCAAGCTTGTAGCTCTCGACGCCCATGTCCATCAGCCGCATGACGGCGCCGGCGCTGTCGTTCGTGTGCAGCGTGCTGAGCACCAGATGCCCGGTGAGCGCGGCCTGGACCGCGACCTGCGCCGTCTCGGCGTCGCGAATTTCGCCGACCATGATCACGTCGGGGTCCTGCCGGAGGATCGAGCGCAGCGCCCCGGGGAAGCCCATGCCGCGGCCGCTTTCGACCTGCACCTGGTTGATCAGTTCAATCTGGTACTCAACCGGGTCTTCAACGGTGACGACGTTGCGATGGACCGACTTGATCAACTCCAAGGCGGAGTAGAGAGTCGTCGTCTTGCCGCTGCCGGTGGGACCGGTGACGAGCATCAGGCCGTGCGGCTTGCGCAGCAGGCCTTTGACGACCTTCAGCACGTCCGGCGGCATGCCGAGCTTGCCCAGGTCGAACGTCAGCCGGCCCTTATCAAGCACGCGGAGCACGACCTTCTCGCCCAGTACCGTGGGCAGCGTCGAAATGCGCAAGTCGATTTCCTTGCCGTCGGCCACCACTTGGCAACGGCCGTCCTGTGGCATGCGATGTTCGGCGATGTCGAGCTTCGCCATGACCTTGATGCGCGAGACGATGGTCGGATAAATGTCGCGCCGCGGGCGCAGCACCTCGACGAGCTGGCCGTCGATGCGGTAACGAACCGTGGCGCTCTTGCGGCCCGGCTCGATGTGGATGTCGCTCGCCCCCTTGCGAACCGCCTGGAGAACCAGGTAGTTCACCAGGTTGATGACCGGGCTCCCCTCGACAAGTTGGTGAACCGACGTAGTGTCGGCTTCGGCGTCGGCGCGCAGCTCGACTGCCGAGTCGTCGAGGTCCGCCGTTACCGCGTCGACGCGAAAGTCGTCGTCGTACGCGCGGCGGGTAATCCGCTCGATCGCCGCGCGGAAGGCAAACACCGGCCGAATCTTCAGGCCGGTGGCGTCTTCAAGGCGGTCGATACGATCGAGATCGAGGGGGTCGTCGGTCGCGACGGTCAGCTCGTTGTGAACCTTGAACAGCGCGATGCTGGAAAGCCGTTCGGCGAACGCCCGGGGCAGCAGCCGCACCGCCTTGGGGTCGAGCAAGCCTTCACGCAGCCGAACGGCCGGGACGCCGGTTTGGAACTCGATGAACGGCAGCAACTCGTCTTCGGTAACGAACCCCAGTTCCAGCAGCGTCTCACCGAGCCGCTGGCCGCTTTCAGATTGCCGGCTGAGGGCCGTTTCGAGCTGAGCCCGCTCAATCAAACCCGCTTCTACGAGCCGCTCGCCAAGCGGGGCCCGCGACGGCGCCGCGGCGCGGCGCGCGCGAAAGCCCGCTGCCGCGACGGGGCGTCCGGCCAGAATCTTCTCGGCGACGGTATCGACGTTGGCGGTCATTCGGCAAAACTGCCCACAGCGGCGCGAACCTGTTCGTGATGTTCGAATTGCAAGCCGACGCCCGTCACTCGCAGGATGTCGGCGCACAGCGGATTCATCGCGGCGAGCTTCACGGCGCCGCCCTTGGATTCAAGTTCCTGCCGCAGATCTACGAGCGTCTCCAACCCCGCGCTGTCGACCAGCGGCACGTCGTGAAAATCGACCACCAGCATCGGCCGGCCGAACCCCAGCCCTTCGAGGGCCGTTCGCTTGAACTCCTCGCAATGTGTCGCCTCGATCGGCCCCTTAGGGCGAATCACACCGACGGCGCCTTGTTTTTCGAAGGGGAACATTGGAGGGTTCAGGGTTCGGGGTGCAGGGTGCTCTAAAAGCCCCCGGCTCTGCCGGGGGGACCAATCTTAGAGAACGCTCTAAACTGGGATCGTCCCCCGGCGGAGCCGGGGGCTTTCATGGTTAATTGAGCGGTAACAACACCGTAAACACGCTCCCTTTATTCAACTCGCTCTCCACTACAATCTCGCCGCCGTGCATGCGGATGACTTCCCGGGCGAGCGAGAGGCCCAGCCCCGTGCCAGTTTCGGCCTGCACCCGCGGGTCCTCGCTGCGGAAGAACTTGTCGAACAATTTGGGCAGGTCCTCCGCCGAGATGCCGACGCCGGTATCTTCCACGGCGATCCGCAGCTTGCCGTCTTCCGCCTTCACGCGCAGCGCCACCCGACCGCCGTCCGGCGTGTATTTGGCGGCGTTTCCGAGGATGTTGACGACGACCGCGATGATCTTGTCCTTATCCAGGAGCATCTCGGGCATCTTCGGCGGCAACTCGGGCTGGAAGTCGATTTGCTTCTGCTGCATCAACGGCTCAACCTTTGACAGGACTTCGGCGAAGAGCCGTTCGGTCTCTACCTTCTGCCGGTCGATGGTCAGGGCGCCGACTTCCATGCTCGAAATGCTCAGCAGGTCGTCGATGAACCGCGCCAGCCGCGTGACTTCGCTGTTGATGATGTTGCAGAACTCTTTTTGCAGCTCGACGTCGATGGTTTCCGTGCCGGCAAGCGTTTCGGCGTAGGCCTTGATGTTCGCCAGCGGCGTCCGCAGCTCGTGCGTGGCCGTGTCGATGAACCGGTCGCGGGTCTGCTCGGCAAGCTTTTGCTGGGTGACGTCGCGGAGCGACCACACGTGGCCGTGAGCCGACTCGTCGAGCGGCAACCGCGCCACGCGCAGCACGCGCTCCGATTCACCGCCGCGCTGCACCAGTTCACATACAGTCGTGCGGCAGTGGGCGGCCGGCGACAACAGGTCGCTGTCATCGGGGCACTCCACCACTTGAAGCAGCCGCTCTTCCAACGCCAAGCCGCTTAGCGTTTCAACGCCGTCCTCGTGCCCCAGCAAGGCCGTGACGGCCCGGTTCGCGAACGCGATGCGTCCTTCCGCGTCGGTCACGGCGATGCCATCGGAGAGCCGCTGCAGGACTTGCTCATATTGCGCATCAGCCCGCGTGCGGACGGCCTGCTCGAGAACGGCGGCGACGTCGCCGGTTCCGCCCGCGGCGCCAACCCGTTGGAGCTGTTCGACAATGCGATTCCACCCCAGTGAAGCAGCGTCCCGAGCACGGAGCCGCTCTAGCTCGGTCGGCGCATCGGCCGGTTTGCGGGCGATGTCGCGCAGCCGCGATTCAATCCCGGTAACCGGTCGAGTAAGCATGGAGAGAACCGCCCCGCCGGCAACGACAAGCCCCAGCGGAGCCAGCAAGGCCACCGGCACAAACGGAGCCGCCGCCGAAACGGTGGCCATGAAGCTGGGCTCGTCGACGCCCACGCGCAGGTCGCCGATCGGCCCGGATCCGGCGGTCAACTGGACGCGGTATTCCTGCACGACCGAACCGTCCTGCCGTTTGTATCGAACGCTGGTGGCGTCGCCCCAGCGGCCGCGGGCGCCCACGGGTTCCTGCGCGCGCTGGCCGGCG
>DASVCM010000689.1:0-2584 GCA_036381635.1 Lacipirellula sp. | reverse complement strand
ACCAGTCCGCAGCACGTTGGGGCGTGCCATGCGGAGGGGATTAACCCGGGCGGGTCATCGAGTCGGGGTCGAGGAGGCGTTCGAGCTCGTCGGGCGGCAGCAGGTTCTGCTCGCTCACGAGCTGGCGGATGGTTTTGTTCTCGGCGAAGGCCTGCTTCGCTAGCTTTGCGCAGGTTTCGTAGCCGAGGACCGGGGCCAGGCTAGTGACCATCATCAGCGACTGGTCGATCAGCCGGCGGCATTGCTCTTCGTTCACCTGGAGGCCCTTGAGGAGCTTGTCGGTGAAGACGTCGGCGACATTGCCGATGAGTTTGACCGACTCCATGAAGGCGTCGATCATCACGGGCATCGCGACGTTCAGCTCGAACAGCGAGCCGACGCCGCCGAGGCCGGCGGTCGTCACCACGGCGTCGTTGCCGATCACGCGGCAGGCGACCATGATCATCGACTCGGCGATCACTGGGTTCACCTTCCCCGGCATGATCGAGCTGCCGGGTTGGGTTTCTGGAAGCAAGAGCTCGAAGATGCCGCAGCGCGGGCCGCTGCCGAGCCAGCGGATGTCGTTGGCGATTTTTGAAAGCGACGTGGCGATTGTCTTGAGCTCGCCATGGGCTTCGACGAATGAATCCTTCGCGGCTTGGGCTTCGATGTGGTTGTCGGCTTCTTTGAATTGCAGGCCCAGCTTCTTGGAGAGCGCTGTGCAGACTCGCTGGGCGAACTCGGGGTGCGTGTTGATGCCGGTGCCGACGGCCGTGCCGCCGATGGGCATGTTTTCCGCCAGACGGACCATGGCGCGGCCGCCGCGCACGGTGGCGTAGTGGGCCTGCGCCGCGTAGCCCGAGAAGACTTGGCCGACGCGGATCGGCGTAGCATCCATGAGATGCGTGCGGCCGATCTTGACGATGTGGTCCCACTCGCGCTCTTTCTTCGCCAACTCGTCGGCCATGCGGGTGAGCGCCGGCAGCATCCTCTCTTTCAGCATGATGGCAGCGGCGACGTGCATGGCAGCGGGGAAGGTGTCGTTGGACGACTGCCCCATGTTGACATGGTCGTTGGGATGGACGGCGCCCTTCTGGCCCTTGGCGCCAACGCCGAAGCCGAGCCGCTGGTTGGCGAGATTGGCGATCACCTCGTTGGCGTTCATGTTGGTCGAGGTGCCGGAGCCGGTCTGGTAAATGTCGACCGGGAAGTGCTCGTCGTACTTGCCTTCGGCGACGTCGCCCGACGCTGCGATGATCGCCTCGGCGAGTTTTGCGTCGAGCTTGCCGAGCTCCTGGTTCGCCTGGGCGCACGCGGCCTTGAGGTGACCGAAGGCGTGGATGACCGCGGCGGGGACCGGCTCGCGGGCGACCGGGAAGTTGTCGACGGCCCGGGCGGTGGAGGCGCCGTAGAGGGCGTCGGCGGGAACCTGCATGTCGCCCATGGTGTCGCGTTCGATTCGGAAGTCGGGCATTGCTGTCATCTCGGTTTTGATTTTCGGTTATAGCCGCGGGCTAATAGCCCGCCGGAGCGCGCCGGTGGACGCTCTTTCTCCGCTTCACCGGCGGGCTGTTAGCCCGCGGCTACATGAGAGGTCGTCCGCGTCATTTTGAGCGCGCGGCGGCGGGAAAGACTAGGCCGCGAGGCGGGATTTTTGGGCGGCGGCCGGCTGATCCAGGTGCAGCTCGAGCTGCGGGTAGGGAATGCCGATGCCGGCGGCGTCGAGCTCCAGCTTCACGGCGCGGATCACGTCCTGTTGCGCCTGGCCGAAGTATTCCTTCATCGCCCAGCCGCGGACTGTCCAGTTGACGCTGGAGGCGGCGAGCTCGACCAGCGCCACGGCCGGCTCGGGGTTGGTGAGGACGGCGGGCACGCTTTTGACGGCTCGCTCCAGCGCGCGGCGCGTCTCGTCGATGTCGGCGGAGTAGGCGGCGCCGACGTTGACGCTGAACCGCCGCATGGGGTTGTGGGTGACGTTTTCGATCACCGCGCCGAAGATTGAACTGTTGGGGACGATGATCCGGCGGTTGTCGTGCGTGTCGATGATCGTCGTGAACAGCTCGATCTCGCGAACCGTTCCGGAATAGCCGGCGACGTTGACGTCGTCGTTCACCTTGTAGGGCCGGAAGACCAGCAGCATGGCGCCGGCGGCGAAGTTCGAGAGCGTGCCCTGAAAGGCCAGGCCGATGGCCAGGCCCGCGGCGCCGACCAGTGCGGCGAAGCTCGTGGCTTCGACGCCGAAAAAGCTCAGGCAAGTGAGTCCGGCCAGGGCGAGAATTGCCCAGCGGACCAGCTTGGCGATGAAGATGCTGAGCGTCTCGTCGAACTTGATCCGGTCGAACGCCGCCCGCACAATCGCCGAGCCCCAGCTCGACAGCGTCCAGGCGCTGATGCAGATGATGAGCACCAGCGCGGCGTGCAGGGCCAACTCGATGGCGATGTATTGCGGGCTCGTCTTGTCGAGCCTGTCCAGAAAGTCGGAGAGCTGCTCGAGCATGTCAGGCGGCGCGGCGGCTTGCGGCGCGGCAGCGGTAGCGGGCGTCGCAATCGGGGCGACTGTTGTAGCCGCGGAGGCGGCGTCGACGACGGCCGTGGCCACCGGCGG
>DASVCM010000688.1:0-4742 GCA_036381635.1 Lacipirellula sp. | reverse complement strand
CGAGGTCTTCCGAGGGGTCCGCTTAGCGGTACTCGATCCGGACCCCTCGGCGGACCTCGGGGTGACAGGGTTCTGGCGAGGCGGCATTACGAAGTCCGATGCCCAGAGATTCGCATATAAAGGTCCTCCAAATTCTCTTCCACCACGGCAAACGAAACGAGCGGCAACCCCGACTCGACAATCTGCCGATGCAGCTCCGGCAGCCGCTCGCGGCCGTCGCGCCACAGGCACTCGACGCGGCCGTTCGCGGAGATGGTGGACGCAACGGCCGGGTGCGCGGAAAGCAGCGCCTCCAATCGATCTCGCGCGTCGTGTACTTCAATCTTCAGCCGCAGGCCAGCCTGCATTTCGCGCAGGATGTCGCCGACGCGGCCACTCTTCAGCAGCCGGCCCTGTTCCATGATGCCGATTGACGTGCAGTACTCGGTCATCTCGGTGAGGATGTGGCTGGAGATGAGAATGGTCCGGCCCATCGCGTGGAGCTGCTTCAGCAGCTCGCGGAACTCCAGCCGCCCGGCTGGGTCGAGCCCCGACGCCGGCTCGTCGAGCAGCAGCAGCTTCGGTTCGTGGAGCAAACTCTTGGCAAAGCAGAGCCGCTGCCGCATGCCGCGCGACAGCTCGTTGATCTCCGAATCGCGCCGCACCTCCAGCGACACCAGCTCCAGCGCCTCGTCAATCAGCTTGTCGCGGCGGCTGGAGTCAATTCGGTAGCAGCGGGCGAAATGGTCGAGGTACTCCCAGACCCGCATGTTCTCGTACAGACTGAAGAAATCGGACATGTACCCGATCAGCGGATGCACGCCGAGCGGGTTCTTTAGCGCGTCGACTCCGCCGATGTGTACTGAGCCGTAAGTCGGCTCCAGCAGCGTGGCGAGAATACGAATGAGCGTCGTCTTGCCGGCGCCGTTGGGCCCGATGAGGCCGAACACCTCGCCCTCGGCAATCTCAAGATTGAGATTCTCCAGGGCGACCGTGTCGCCGTATTCCATGTGTAGGTGCTCGACGCGAATCATGAAACCCCCCTCCCTTGAAGGGAGGGGTTAGGGGAGGGATTCCTATTGCTACCGGGATGCAAACGCCACAGCCGTTCGTAGAACAAATCGATTACGATTAGGATTAAGACCAGAAGTCAAAATCGTAATCGTAATCCTAATCCTAATCGATTCTTCTTGTACTCACGGTAAGCGCTCAACCCTCATCCCGCTTGCTCCTGCGTCGTCGCACTTGCCCGCATCATTTGCCACAACGCCTGCAGACGCTCCGCCGCCTCTCGCGATACCGCTCCCGCGGAATACGCCGCCTCGTTGTAAAGCTGCACGAGCTGCCGGGCTTGAGTATACATCGGCGATTGCGGCGGCAAGGCGCCGCGGACCAATTCCATTGGCGTTTGATCCGGACTGCGCACCCGGCCGCGGTCGCCGGCCCAGGCCTCGAAGGCGTCGAACGTGTAGCGCACCAATTCCACGGGCGGCATGCGGCGATGGGCGCCCGAGGCGAACGGATCGGTGAACTCCCGAAAGGCCCGCCGGCGTATCGGGACGGACTCAGTGGCTTCATCGCCCGCGGCAGCAGTCGCTCGGCTGCCGAATAGCCGGGCCCAGAGCTCGCGCAACTGCCGGACGATGTCGGCCATGGCGCGCCACAGCACTTCTCGGCGCGTCCAGGCAAAGTAGGCGATAACGGCGGCGATGATTGCATAAAACATCAGCTTCAAGAGATTGGCGATCGAGCTGGTTGCCGTCTGGAGCGTTTCCAAGGGAGAAGGCGGCGAGGATTCCGAGTGCTCGAACATACCGCTCATGGCCGAGCTTTCTTCGGAGCCGCCCTGCTCTGCTCCGTCTTCACCATTTGTTTCGCTTGCTCCGCTTGCGGGCTCGCGTTCGGCCTGTTCGTCGGCGGCGCCGGTCGGCTCGGTTTCCTCGGAGTTGCTATCCGGCCCGGTCGCTTGGTTTTGACCTTCGCCGGACTCGCTTCCAGCGCCGCCCTCCTCACTACTTTGCCGGGATGTCGCGTCGCCGCTTTGGTCGGTTGCGGTCGACGAGGATTGATTGCTTTCCTGCGTCGCTGCGTCGTTACCCGTTCGCGGCGAGTTCTTCTGCGCAGCGTCGCCAGCTTCTTCGCCGTCCGCGGCAGAATCTTGTTCGCCGCCGGTGTCCTCTGACAGCAGGCCTTCTTGCTCGTCGCTCGTCACGCGGTTCGCGCTCTTTGGATCGTCTGTTCCTTCCTCTCCGACGCTGTAGCGAGACGCCTGCAAATCGCCCGGCGCCGCCGCCTGCCAGGGGGCTTGTGAAATCGCATACTCGGCGTGCGGCCGCGGCAACAGCGCGGCGACGACCATGACGAGCAGGATCAGCACGGCGCCCAACGACACCCACGTCGCGGCCATCGGCGCGGGCATCTCAACCCGCCGCTGCCGCAGGTAGCGGCGCAGGCCGAGGAAGCTAGTCGTTACCAGCAGCGACAACGCCGCCGCGACGTAAATCGCCAGCAAGCCAAACGCATAGCGCCGCCGGCCCACATCGGACGGCGGAATCCAGTGCTGGCCAATCCCAAACAGCGGCAGCGCCGCCAACGAGAAGTAGAGCACCCACAAGCCCGGCGTGTGCGGCCCGCGTCCCGCGCTGATCAGCCGCTGCCACCAAGCTCGCTCGGATCCTTCGCCTTCCGCGAACAGTTCATTGTCCGTCCTTGCAGCCCCGGGCTCCGCCCGGGGGTCGTGCACCAATGGGGCGGACTTCTTCGTGATGGAAGCCGGCCCCCCGGCGGAGCCGGGGGCTGCAAGATCGTCGCCATCGCTTTGATCGAGGCCGACGCGGCCCAGCAGCCCTTCGCCAGAGGCGTCCTCACTGTCGTCGATCAGCGTACAGTCCCACGTCAGCTTGTGAGCGCACCACCAGACCACCGCGAGCAGCACGAGGTTGATCAGCCAACTGAACGGCCCGGAATGCTGCACAAACCGCATCAGCGCCAGGTAAACGAGAATCCCCAGCGGCAGGCTGAACATCGCCGCCCGCTCGGAGCCGAACTCAATCGCGATCCGCGCGATGAGCACCGTCGCGAATACGAACAACGCGAACACGTAATTGAGGCGAATCTCGTAGCTGCCGACGTATAGCACCTCAATGAGAAAGAAGACCAGGCTTCCCACGAGCGCCATGATCAGCGCCGGGCTGACGGCGATGGCCACGTAATCGGCGTTGGTCATGCGCAGGCGGGCCATTTGCGATCGCGCGGGCAAGTCATTCTGAGCAAAGCGAAGAATCTGGCGAAAAGGTCGAGAGGGTCCATGGGACCATAGGACAATAGGACTAACAGAGAAGGAGTTCTCGATTCCGGTCCCATGGTCCTATAGTCCCATTGTCCTATGGTCCATTCCTGGCTTTATCGCAGCAAACACTTCAAACAAACAGTCGGAATCGCCGCGCGGTCGCGAAGCTGCCGCGCGTCAATTTGCTCGGCAATCAGCGGCGCCGCCAGTTTGGCGAACTCATACTCCTCATACACATTGATGATAGCCGTCACTGCCAGGCCGCGCCGACGCAAGGAGCTCAGCGCGATGGCCATCGCAGGCGTCACCGCGGTGAGCAGTGCGATCACCGTCGCACTCCGCGGCAGCCGGCCGGCCACTTCGTGAACAAGCTGCGCAAACGTCAGCCCGTCGGTCTTCTCGACGCGGGCAAGCGTCTGCAGAATCTGTCCAAGCTGCGTCTCGCTCCGCCGGGTCGGCACAATGATCGGCCGCAGGCGATCGCTCCGATCCGCCATGCCGGCGGCCTGAGCAAGCTTTCGCGTGCGAAGCTGCTCGTGGCTCCAGCCTTCGCGACGAATCCGGTCGGCCGCGTCGCGACCGTTGGTCGCCAGCCCTACCTGCTGCCCCATCTCGCAAATGGCGCCGGCGATCGACGCGGCCGCCGTTATTGCCAGTTCCGAGCGCACGGGTTCGTGGCGCTTTTCGAATGATTGCTCGTGAAAGTCGAGCAAGATCGTGGCCCCGGCAACCGTGGAAGGTTCATAGATCTTGCTGTGGAGCACCGCCGTCCGCGCGGTCGCTCCCCAATGGATGCGGTTCAGCGGGTCGCCCGCCTGATAACCGCGGACGCCGGCAATTCGCGTCGGGTCCTCAAACAATCGGTGCGTCATCCGCACTTCGCCGATCGGCCGCCGCGAGGCGACGTCGAACCCGGTCAGCGGCACGACCTCGGGCAACGCGAGCAGAAAACTCGGCTCGTTCAAGATGCGGTACCGCCGGTACAGCCCGAACACGTCCCCCGTCTCGGCCACCAGCGGCCCAATCTGGTAATAGCCGCGGCGATTGCACTTGAGTTGATAGGTGAGCGTCTTGCGCGCCCGGCCGCGGAACGAAATGAGCTGCAAGCGGCGTCCGGTCACCTGCAGGTTCGGCGGATCGTAGAAGAGGGCCCGCCGCGGCAGCAGGTCCTCCAGCAACAGCCACGGCACGGGGAGCCAGCTTCTGTTTTGCAGCACCGTCACTACGGCCACGGTCTCGCCGATCTTCACGCGATCGCGGCTCATCTCGCGCGTGGCGCTCAGGTGACCGGACCACGTGTCGGCGAGCTTTCGGCTGACGGCGATTACGCCGATCAGCGCATACATCGAGTAAGCGAGCAGCCCCAGATCGAGGACGATCGCTAAGATCAGCACTACGATGGCGATGATGAGCCAGCGCATAGGTTGGTTGAATTGGAGCCCGTAGCGCTAACAGGGCGCCCTTGCTAGCGCTA
>DASVCM010000687.1:0-3194 GCA_036381635.1 Lacipirellula sp. | reverse complement strand
GGTTCGTCGCATCCGTCATGTCGCCGTAGTGCATGAAAAAGCGCACGTCGCGCTCATGCGGGTCGGTATAGAGGTGATCGACGCGTCCGGTGTTGAACGACGAGGACCGGCGCTTCACGCCGTGGACGATATAGCCCTTCGCGAGCAGAAACTCGGCGAGATAGGCGCCGTCCTGACCGGTGATGCCGGTGATGAGCGCCACGGGCCGGGACGACATGTTTGGAGCAATCTCCGAATCGACCAAAACGCGACTGCGGCGAAGCACTTACCATTCCGTCCGGCCAAACACAATGTACACGTGCAGAACCGCCATGCGCGGCAATGGCCATGCCTGTGACGATCCAACGGGCGACGTCTCCGAACCCCTGCTCAACGCCCGCCCACACGCACGCAACTCGAACCGGACATTCTCCGTCCCGACATACCCGTGGTCCTACAGCGATGCACGCCGACTGAGACCGAGCCAGCGCAGAGTTCAGCAACTTTGATCGACCCGGCGTATGCCGCGCCGACGACAGGCTCCAAGAATAGAATCGCCACCTGCAGGAACAAGAACCTCGCCACCTTCTGGATCGGAGCTCGCAGGTCTTTTCAGGGTATGTGTGTTGTTTGACTTGAGAGTTCGCGTAAGATCAGTCGTCTAGTCTTGGGCTCCACGCACCGATCACACGCGAAGTTGCACGGAATTTCGTCATCCTGCCCGGCGACGACGGGCCCCGTCGGCCCTGGACGACGCTGGCCTCCCAGCCTCAGCTGAATTGGGTGCCCCCTTATTTTTTTGTCTTCCTACCCGGTTAGAGCAGGTAGAGAAACCGACCATAATCACCGGTTCCGCCGTTTCAGTCGTATCGCCGCGGCAGACGCCGCTCCTTCTTAGTTGGTCCGCGAACCCGGCGCTTCCGCTGCTGCGGTTTCCCTGGCCGCTTAGCGCGCACCGGGACCGGGGGAGGAAGGGGCAGTAACATCTGTGCCTCGGCGGTCGTCCGAAAAGCCGGAGATCCAGCTTCAGCCTTGCCGTCGGCGAGCTCTCGATAGGTGATGGTGCCGCGGATGACCGCCCGCCGCAGCAGGAAATCTTCCCGGCCATGCAACGCGGCGCTGAACTTCATTATCAAAACATAACTACTCTCTGGCGGGCTGCAATGATCGCGCGCAACCCAATCGTGCCACCCACGATTAGAAACGGCTCGACGGGGACGGCAAATCGCGGGATCGCAAAGAGCGGAACATGAACCATCGCAACGGCGCCGACAGGAGCAGCGAGCGCGGTGAGCTCAACCCACTTTCGATAGCGGGCGAGCCTAGCAAGCCCGACGACGTAGAGAGCGAAGACCGGGAACCGGAGCCCGATTAGGACGCGGGATAGGGGACTGCGGACTTCCTCGAGCGGCCACGGCCCGAACAGGTCCCAGAGATTGAACAGCCGAGTGACGAAAAAACGCGCCGGATCATTGACGAGAACGTCGAAGTAGATTCGTAAGGCATCGGCGAGCGACGCAGGCGGGGTGATGTGGAAATCCGGCACAAACGGATCCCACCGTGCAGAGACGACGATGTTGACCGCAAGGTTCCCGCTCAAGCCGAACACGCCCGTGAATGTCCACTGCATCGCGGCGTAGGCGACCAGGATCAGGGCCACCGTCAGGCTGAACGTGCCAGCCTCACGCCCCCGTCCCGATCCGTGCAGCGCCGCGGCGATGAGCGGTGTGCACAGGACATAGGACGGGCGGGTCATGACGGCGGCGGCCAGAGTGGCTCCGGCGCCCGCAGGGCGCCACAGCAGGACGGCTGCGCAGGAAAGCGCGAGCCAGAAGGTCGTCGGCGCCTCCGAGAGAACCTGTCGTGCGTAATTGAGCTGATGGGGCCACAAAGCGACGGCGAGCGCGCCGATGGTCGCAAGTACAGTGCTGACGCCGATGCACCGCATCATTACAAAGGCGAGCGGCGCGACGGCCGCCGAGAGGGCGGCATTCAAGACGCCGAGAGCCCATCCGAGGCCGTCGCCGGCAAACAGCGCAGCAAGCGGCGCGATGAGAAGTGGGTAGCCGTTCGGAAATCCGAGCGCCAGGCCGCCTGCCGCGATCGCCTGCGCCTGTCTCAGATACTCGGGGCTGTCATTCGTGAAAACAACCCCAAGCGAAACGGCCGCAAGTCGCGCGACCAGTGCAACGGCGAACAGGCCGAACGGAATGTAAGTGTCTGGGGCTTTCACATTGAACCATCAGGATCGCGCCACCAGCCGACACTGATACGACGGGCAGTGACGACCTCGGATGGCCTCACCTTCATAGCGTGGTGAGATCACGGTGTCACTCACCATCGCGGTCGCCTCGGAGGTGACTGGCGGCACGCCGACGAACGGTGTTCGCCGATGCTCGTCGTCGGTGGGATCAAGCAAGGAGGAGTGCATGACCCAGGATCGTAAGCCGAGCGCTGCGATCAAGGGGCCTATCGTGAGCGGCAAACGGTTTCACTAGCGATACGGACGGTCGCGGTCAGGGCGGCCGATCTTCATACCACGCCGCTTGCAGGCTTCGCAGCGCAGACGCCGCTTCAGATCGGCGAGGCGATACTATCGACCAAGCCGCGTCTCAAGGTTAGCAAGATTCAGACGGGACGTGTGACTGCAGTTCCGACATGCGCCATAGAGAACGACGTCGATCGGCAGCTGACCGAGCGTCTCATAGATGGGAGACGGCGGCGACTTCCAGGTCGCGGACATGAGTGCGCTCCGGCGATGTAGGTCGCTGCCCTAGCTATGGCGCCCTACGACGGCAGTGCGGTCAAGCCCCCCCCCTGAAACGTCTTTCCCATGGGCTGGGATGGCGGGTGAGACGGATCTCGCCCGTAGGCGCACCTGTCGGCGATGGCCTTATGCCCATGTCAATTCCCGGTTCCAGTAGTGTCGACACCGTTGAGCCGGATGTAGAACACGACCGTGACATCCGCACGGAGTGTCGTGAGCAAGCCCATGTCCTGGATGTTGCGCGTTGCGAAATTCACCCCGTGCTCGCGCGCCCTCATAAACATCAGAACGTCATTCAAACGCGAGTGCGTTTTGATGTCGTCGAGTCCGGGCGTGCGGCCGAAAATTCCGACGGGTGGCGCCGTTCCAATCCACGTCCGTTCGGATGGGGAGATGCGACATTCCGGCCGCATTCGCTTGATTGCGGCTTCCAGCGTCGTAAAGATTC
>DASVCM010000686.1:0-4600 GCA_036381635.1 Lacipirellula sp. | reverse complement strand
AAAGCTGCCGACCATGACATGGAGGGCGGCCATCCGCGCATCGGCGCCGACCTGCTCAAGCGGTTCGGCGAAGGCGCGGAAGTCGTCCACGCGGCGCTGGGGCACCACGACGATATCCGCCCCGACATGCCGTACACGGTGATCTGTGCGGCCGCCGACGCGTGCAGCGCGTCGCGCCCGGGCGCCCGCCGCGAAACCCTCGACCGGTACATCAAGCGAATGCAGGAGCTGGAAACGATCGCCACCGGCTTCGCCGGCGTGCAGCAGGCCTTCGCCATACAGGCTGGCCGCGAAGTGCGCGTCATCGCCAGCTCGCGCGACACGACGGATGAGTCCGCTGCAAAAATCTGCCGCGACATCGCCCGCGCCTTCGAAGAGCAGCTAACCTATCCTGGAGAGATCAAGGTGACGCTGATCCGCGAAACCCGCATTTCCGAGACGGCGCGTTAGATGGCCTCGTTCAGAGCGCTCATTTAGCCGCGGGGCTCGCCCCGCGTCCCGCCGCAAGCGGCGGGGCTAAATAACGGTCAACTTCGCATGCGACTACTTTTCATTGGTGATATCGTCGGGCGACCTGGGCGGGACATCGTCAAGCGCGCTGTCCCCGGGCTGATCGTCCAGCGCCAACTCGATCTGGTGGTCGCTAACGCCGAGAACGCCGCCGGCGGCTCCGGTCTCACGCCGCAAATCTACAAAGAGCTGATCGCCGCCGGGGTCGACGCCATCACGCTTGGCGACCATATCTATCGCCGCCGCGAAATCCTCCCGGTTCTTGAGCGCGAAGCCAACGTCGTCCGCCCGGCCAACCTTCCGGAGGAGGCCATTGGTCGCACTTGGGCGACGGTGAAAGCACGCAACGGCAGTCTCGTCGGCATCGTCTGTGTCATGGGTCAGTTGTACATGAAGCCGATCGACAGCCCGTTTACGGCCGTCGATCGCGCGCTTATGGGAATGGCCTCCGACGTCCGCGTCCGGCTGGTGGATTTCCACGCCGAGGCCACCGGCGAGGCTCAACTCCTCGGCCGCTACCTGGATGGCCGCGTCTCGGCCGTGCTGGGCACCCATACGCATGTACCGACCGCCGATGAATGCATCTTCCCCGGCGGCACAGCCTTTCAGTGCGACGTCGGCATGACCGGCCCGTATGACAGCATTATTGGTCGCCGCATCGACCGTGTACTGGAAACCCGGCTCACCGCGAACCCCACAGCGTTCGACGTGGCCACCGGCGACGTGCGGCTGTGCGGCAGCATCGTGGAGGTGGACGCTGAGACCGGTAAAGCCCTGTCAATCGAGCGGCTCTGCGTGCGGGAAGAAGACTTGCCGGCACTGGAAGCCGCCGCCGGAAACAGCTAGCGGCGCTAGTTGATCGGCCCATTGCGAGGGCTAGCATCATGTCATTCCGAGGGTCTGCTGAGAAATCTAGCCGGACCCCTCGGCGGACCTCGAGGTGACCGGGTTCCATGGATGACCGAAGCGGACTCGTCTTGTTGCCCTAATTCTTCCTTGCTACTCTCCGGCCCGTTTGTGGCACTGCCGCGCGGGAATCGCGTGAACGACTCGAGCGCGCTGACGACGCGAATGAGATGGCTGCTGGCCGCCGTCGGCCTGGCAGCGCTAACGCTCGTAGCAACGGCACGATCGCTCACACCCGATGCCCGCGGCTTCGGCACGCACGAACAACTTGGGTTTTCGGCCTGTGGTTTCATGTCGCTGACCGGGCGCCGGTGCCCCACTTGCGGCATGACCACCGCGTGGGCCTACGGAACCCGCGGCGATGTGCGGTCCGCAGTGGCCGCCAACGGCGGCGGAACAGTGCTGCTGCTACTGACTATGGTTGCGGCGCCGTGGCTGATAGCCTCGGCATTACTGGGCCGATGGTGGGGAGTGAAACCGACGACCGGCGTACTGTTGATAATCGGCGGCGCCTGGTTGGCCGTGACGGTGCTAGACTGGCTGCGAAGGATCGCAAGCTAAGTCGAACCTTTTCGAATCGAATACCAAGGAAAGAAGCATGGATGCTTTCCGATCCTCGCGTTGCTGCCTGATCACCACCCTCCTGGCCGCAGTCTGCATCACCTCCACCGGCTGCCTCCACACGCTGATCGCCACCGGCATCTACGTCTGGCAAGGGGGCAACGTGGTGCCGGCTGAGTGCGACGCGCTGGAGAAGGAACGCGTCGTCGTTATCTGCCGCCCTCCGGCGTCGTATGAATACCGCAACGCCGGCGCGGCGCGCGCTATTGGCGCCCGCGTCAGCGCCTTGCTGGAACAGAACGTCAAGGGAGTCAAAGTCGTCAGCCCGAAGGAAGTGGACAACTGGGTCGATGAGCAGGACTGGGAAAACTTCAAGGACCTTGGCCGCGCGGTGAAGGCCACCCGCATCGTCTACATCGAGCTCGACGACTTCGATCTCTACAAGGGCAAGACCCTGTACCAAGGCCGGGCCGACGTCACCATCTCGGTCTACGACATGGAGGACGACGACCGGCTCGTGTGGGATCGCCACCTAGGCCAGATTCAGTTCCCGCGAAACAGCGGCATCCCGGCCTCGGACAAGCCGGTGCAAGTCTTCGAGCGGCAGTTTGTCGATATCCTCTCCAATCAGATTGCCGAGCACTTCTACAAGCATAGCCCGAACGCGAACTACGCCCTCGACGCCGTGGCGAATCACTAAGAGTGAAGAAGATGATCGATGATCGATGATCGATGCTCAATTGCCAGCATCCAGTATCGAGCATCGAGTCTTACAGCGGAGGCGGATTGCGCCGCGGCGGGCCCTCGGGCGCCCGCGGCTCCGGCCGACGGCGTGCATTGCCGCCCTCCTGCCGCGGCGGGATCGGAGTAAACGTCTCGTCCCACCGCCAGCCCAGCGGCGACTTGAGCTCGCGCGAGGCGAGCATTGCCCACGGCGTTCCCGCATGCTCGCTCGCGACGCCCTCCAACAATGTTCGCGCCTTCGCCGCCGTCTTTTCCAGGCCGCTGGCCGAAAAGTGCTCGTCAGCCCGCAAGACCCACGTGTTATTCTTCGGGTCCTTAAACGCCATTCCCTGCTTCGCTTCGGCGAGCATCACGTTGTAGCCGTCGGTCCGCACCTTAACGGCCAGCGCCCGGCCTAGCGCCAGGTCATATCCCGCCTGCCAGCGCAGCTCTCTGAGCTTTGGCCGATCTTCTTCGCCGGCGAGCAGCACTTCACAAATTGCGTTGATCTTCGGCTGCAGAATCGCCGCGGCGCGCTGCGCGATCGAGAGCGACTGCGCCAGTTCCGCTTCATCCCGCTTGGGAAACCGCAGCCGCACATTCTCCATAGGCGAGGTCCAGGTCATCGCGGCGGCCTCGACGAGCGCCTGTCGCGCGCGGTTCGTCTGCAACAGCCGCATGTATTCCTCGACCGGCACATAATCCGGCTGATACGGCCGCATGGCCTCTTCCTCGAAGAACGCCGCGAAGTGGGCCGACAGATTGTTAGTCTCCTGGCCGCTGACCTTTCGACCGACAACGCGATTGGGATGGGCCGCGAAATACATCCCGCCCGTTTCAAAGCACAACCGCGTCAGCGCGTAGGGTCCAAAACCTGAATCGAGCAGGTCCTCCTCGTCGCCCCCTTGGGCAAACCGCAGCTTGAGGGACTCGGGCATGAGCGACTCCGGTCCCAGTGTCACCGGCACCCACTGCGGGCGCTGGTCGAACTTCGGATCGGGATCGATGTATTTGACATACGCCGTCTGCCGCCCGAACGGCGCGGGCCGCCCCACCACGTACACCGGCATCGCCAGCTTACGGCAGATGTTCACCGTCTCGTCGAGGCGCGCCGTATCGTCGCCCGCCTCGTCGGTGAACACGACGATCATCACATGCCGCCGGCCGTTTTTTGCCGATCGATAATTGCGAAACTTTTCGGCGACCATCCCGACAGCCTTAAACACGTTTTCCTGGCCGCTCTCATCGTCCTCAATGTTGCGCACGGCCGCTTGGATCGCCGCGAGATTATCCGTCGGGTCCTCCAGCAGCATACGCGGCTCGGAGCCGAAGCCGACAACGGCCGTCAACAGCGGCTTGTCCTGGGGGCGGCGGAACGCAGGATTCTTCGACGCCTCGATAACGCCCAACTCCTCGTAGATCCGCTGGAAGCGCTTGACGACTTTCTTCCGTTCCTCCTTGAGGCTGCCCGACTGGTCAAACAACCACACGACCATCGTTGGCCGCTGCTCGAGCGAAGCGAGAATTTCGTGCGTGAGTCGATCGATGGCGCCCTCGGCGCCAGTCGCTCCGACGCTGCTAGAGCCCTGCGTCGGCAACGTCTCGGAGAACTCCGGCCCGCGGGCCGTTTCCATATCGAGCTCGACGGCGATGCGATCCGCAGTCACGTCAAGCAACTCGGCTTCGTGGATCACCAGCGATTGCTCGTTGAAGTCGGGCGCCGCAGCCAGCGCGCCGTTCTGGCCCCCAGCGGCCAAGGCGCCAATTTCGTCGTCGACTTCGTCGCTCGAAACGAACTCCTGGCTCAACTCCTCCGGCGCCACGAGGTCGAGCGGCTCCATCGCCAGGTCGATCGCCGCGTCCCGGCTGGGCAAGGCAAGCGTGGCGGCGGTCAGCAACG
>DASVCM010000685.1:0-5447 GCA_036381635.1 Lacipirellula sp. | reverse complement strand
TAGCCGCCGATACGCTCCGGGTCGATCTTCAGCCGATGCGCGTTCGTGCGCATCCAGCGGACTGCGTCCCGGCAGTCTTCGATCTGGGCGGGGAATTTGAACTGCGGCGCCAGACGATAGCTGATCGCCACCGCCGTGAAGCCATGCTCGGCAAGCTGTTGTGCGACGCCAGCAAGCTGCCCACGGGTGCCCATCCGCCAGGCGCCGCCGTGGACGACCAGGACGCCGGGGAACGGCCCCTCGCCTTCCGGCACGTAAATGTCGGCCTTCAGCGGGCCTGAGTCGCGCTCGACATATACTTCGCCGTACGTTGCCTGGTAGGCGCCCGCCGCAGCCAGTTTCGCGGCGGGCAATACGAATACCGCCCATAGCGGCAGAAGAATCAGCGTTCGTCCAATCACAATCGACCAATCCTGCGTGCGTAGAGTTGGGGTTCCGCCCGTCCTATAATATCCCCAGAAGTCCAAAAAAGCGGCAATGTCAGTCAGGAGAGGCTATCGGCTTTCGGCCGTCGGCTATCGGCCAGACAGAATCTGCCGCCAAGCATTGCTCCATCTGGCCGACAGCCGATAGCTGACAGCCGACAGCCCTAAATGAGCCACCATTTCTCCAGCGTTGAAGAAGCCGTCGAAGCCATTCGCCAGGGTCGCGTCATCATCGTCGCCGACGCCGAGGACCGCGAGAACGAAGGCGATTTCGTCTGCGCCGCCGAGAAGGTGACGCCCGAGACGGTCAACTTCATGATCACCCACGGCCGCGGGCAACTTTGCATGCCGATTCTGCCGGACGTGAGCGAGCGGCTCGAGCTGGGCGCGATGGTCGAGTCGAACACCGCGCCGCTGGGGACCAACTACACGGTGCCGGTGGATCACCGCACGAGCCGCACCGGCATCACCGCGGCCGAGCGCGCGAAGACGATTCAGGCCATTTGCGATCCGACGAGCAAGCCTGCCGACTTCACGCGGCCGGGACACCTCTTTCCGCTCGTGGCGAAAGAAGGCGGCGTGCTGCGCCGCGCTGGGCACACCGAAGCGGCCGTGGATCTGGCGCGAATGGCGGGCCTCATGCCCGCGGGCGTGCTGTGCGAGATTCTCGACGAGAGCGGCGACCGGGCCACGCGGCCCAAGCTGCAGGAGCTTGGCCGGAAGTTCAATCTCCCGACGATCTCGATCGAGCAGCTCATCGCCCACCGGCGCTTGAGTGAGAAGCTCGTCTACCGTACCGCCGAGGCGCGGCTGCCGACGAAGTACGGCGACGGCCGCATCATCTCGTACGGCGTGAAGTACGAGCCGCAGGAGCCGATCGTGTACGTCATCGGCGATCCATCGACCGTGGCCGCGCCGCTCGTGCGACTCCACTCCTCCTGCTTCACTGGCGACCTGCTGGAGTCGCTGCGCTGCGATTGCGGCGACCAATTGCACATGGCCCTCGACATGATCGGCCGCGAGGGCGCGGGTGTGCTGGTGTACCTGCCGCAGGAGGGCCGCGGCATCGGTTTGGTGGAGAAGATCAAGGCGTACGCCCTGCAGGACCAGGGCATGGACACCGTCGAAGCGAACATCGCGCTGGGCTACATGGCCGACCCGCGCGACTACGGCGTCGGCATTCAGCTACTGAAGGACCTCGGCTTGCGCAAAGTGCGGCTGCTGACGAACAATCCCAAGAAGACCGACGCGTTCATCTACGGCGGGTTCGATTTGGAAGTCGTCGACCAGGTGCCGATCGTCGGCCCGATCCACGAGCACAACGCCGCGTACATGGCCGCGAAGCGCGAGAAGATGGGGCATAAGCTGCCTTAGGCGTCGTGACGCGATCAATGCCCTATCGGTTTCACTGCAACGTCTTCGCGCGACCGTCGCATGCGAGCGAAAGCGGAATCATCGAGTTGCGAGGATTGCAGCTTCCGACGATCGTGGCGCGGGCGTTTGACGCCTTCCTGCCCGTCACGTTTGAGCAGGCGATCGAATCCTTGTCGAAACTGCCGCGGCTCGACGCCGAACCCGACGGATTCTTTGTGATTGCCGGCGACGCTGACGGACGGCGCTGGCAGGTCGACGGCCATCTGTTCGACTTCAACGACCGGCTTCACCGCGTCGAGCTTCACGGCCAGTGTCCGCCGAATGCGTTTGATTCACTGGTGCAGTGCTTTGGATGGCCAGGTGCAACGCTCGCCTTCGAGCTCGTGATGGAAGGCGTCGCGCTGGAGGAGGCCGCCTTTCGCCAGTGGGCGGCCATGGGCACGACAAATGGCGCTAACGGCTGACGCCAAACAGCACTGTCGGACCTAGAAAATTCACGTTCGCCGGCGTCGGATCGAGAGCGTAATTGTAATAGCCTACAGGCACGCCCCCTATCGCCCACGCCTGTCCTTCCAGGCTGCATTGCAGCAAAAAATCGGCTGCACTGAATTTCCGACGGTATTCCAGGCCTAGCGCCGCTTCAGTAATGTTAATATTGCTGTTGCTGATCCTGTAACCAATCCGCGAATCGGACGTTTCGCCGATCAGCCCCGTCCATCGGCCGCGAGCCAGCACGCTCCACTCATGCTTGGGCGAACGATAAAACGCATGGCGTCCCTCGACCAAAAAGCCCACGCCCCCTGCGCTGTGCCGAGTCTCATAGTCATTAATTCGCATGAACGGATTATTCAATGGCCTGAAAGTTTCGTCTCGCTCAAACGAAATGATTGCTGACGACACGCTGGCCCCGACAGAAATGCTGCTGTCCGACGTTTTGAAACGGCGGTAGACGTCAAAGTCGAATCTCGATGCATCTAGCTCAAGACGCGTGGGCCCGTAGGGCAAAAAAGCAGAAATCTGCCGCGCGGTTTCCATGTGGTAGTCCCAGAACCGCCCGCGCAGGCCCAGACCGGCTGCGTTCTCACGGCCGAAGATGAATCTACCGCCGAGACCGTTGTCATCTTCCAGCGTCGTAATTGACGAATTAACCGAGCTGGCATGGAGTATGGTCAACTCAAAGTCTCCGAACCAACTAGCGCGCCCTGGACTGCCGATCGCTGTGTGATCGACGGGAGCGGCGCAATCAATTTGTGCTGGAGCGCCAACGTCACATGCAGATCGCTCGTTGAGCGCTTTCTCCAACAAGGGCTCAAAGGCGACAGGCTCCGCCGCAGCCGCGGGAGTTACCAAGGTCGCTGGATCTGCCGCATCACCGGTCGGCACATCGACGGCCAGCATTGCGGCGGGGTTGGATAGCGTTTGGCCGAATGCCGCTTGCGCCGCCAGCGCTAGGACGCAGCAGCCGACGATGGCTTGAGAGAGCCGCATGAGGTTCTCGGACGTGGGTGCTGGCAACCCCCTCGATTGGGGAGGGGTGATATGGAATTTGCTGTCGCGTGGCAATGCCGGTTTTATTTGCCCGCACATTGACTTGCGGCATCGGGACGTACTTGCCGATGCATCGCTGGCGGTGCAGTGATTCGGATGGCCGACCGCCGAGCTTGCCTTCGAGCTCGTGAGGGAAGGCGCCGCCCTGGAGGAGGCCGCGTTTCGCCGGTGGGCGGCTGCGGCCTGAAGCCGCTTCAGAACGTAAATCCCATCGAGACGTTCTGTCCAAACAGGCTGAACTCGCCCAGATAGTAGTTGTCCCAGGTTTGGACCTCGATCATGTGCTGCAGCACGAAGCTGCAGCTATCGAAGTTGCGCTTGTATTCCCAGCCAAGGCCCGCTTCCGTGATGCGTATGCTGCTGTCGCCGGTGATGGTCGAGGAGTTCGGCGGACTATTCCGCTCGCCAACCAGGCCCGCCCAGCGGCCGCGGGCAAGAACGGACCATTGGCTATCGTAGCTTTTGCTGATCAGGTGACGGCCCTCGAGAAACACGCCGACGCCTCCGCTCGATTCCTCGCCGGCGACGCTGATGGGCGCGAAGCTGGTCTTGATGTCCGCGGCCGTAATGCTGCCGCCAACGGTGATGCTGCTTCCCTTGAAGTCGAACTCGCGGTACAGGTCGAAGTCGAAGCGGAACGCTTCGAGCTGCTGATCGACGAGAACGCCCATCAAGTCCAGTTGCGATTCGTTCTCCAGTCCCCAAAACCGCGTGCGGAGACCGAAGCCGCGGTCGCTTTCCCAGCCGAAGATCAGGCGCGGCGCCACCGAGCCTTCGCGGTCGACGATTGGCAGATCGTCGAACACGGGGCGGAAGATTGTCAGCTCGACGGCGCCGAACCAGCCGCCGTCCCACGGCTCGGCGGCGATGGCGTGCGACATGGGCGCGTCGGCCCTGATGTAGGCGGGCCCATCGGGCGTCCACGGCTCGATGGGTGCCAGCGCCCCTTCCATCGGCGGCGTAGCCGGGGGGCGGCTGGGGGGCACGATGGTGAGCGACTCGCTCGGCGAGCTATCGGCTGGCAAGGATGAAACGGGAAGGTCGTCGTAGGCGCCGGCGGGGTTGTGAAGCGTCTGAGCGTTAACGGCCGCACACGTAGCCAGTGCCAAAACGAGCGCCGCCGAACGCACGATGAGAGGCATGGCTGGCGCGATTAGTTTGGAGGTCGTTGAAGTAACAAGGCCGTGGAAAGCTGCGGAAGAGTGGGTGGAATACGGCATGCCGCAGAACTTAGCAACGCCGATCTACCGGCAATGCCATGGCTGTTCCTTCGCCTTCGCTAGCAACAGGGGAATTTGGAACCGATTGTCCGCTATTGCCCCGTCATGCGCGCGGCCGCTAACATCCCCCGCGCTTATCAATCCACCTGTCAGCTCGTCAGCGAAAGGTCACTCCGACCCATGCGCCTCGTCACCGTTACGCCCGCCGGCCGGCGGCCATATCTGGAAATCCTGGCCAACTACCTGCTGCGGCATCGCGACGTCATCGCCGAGCACCGCTGGTGGCTGAACACCCGCGTGCCGGAGGACGTGGCTTACATCTACCGGCTCACCGACCGGTATCCCGACTTCTTCCGCATCGTGGCCAAGCCGGTGCCGCCGTCGGATCTGGTCGGCTACACGATCTGGCAGTACATGAGCGACTGCACCGAGCCGGACACGATGTACCTGCGGCTGGACGACGATATCTGCTACATGACCGGCGATGCGATCGTCCAGATGCGCGACTATCGGCTGGCGTATCGCGAGCCATTTCTCATTCTGGGCAACATCGTGAACAACGCCGTCTGCACGCATTTCCAGCAGCAGGCCGGGATCATGCCGATGTCGTGGGGCGCCGTGGCGAACGAGTGCATGGACGAGATCGGCTGGCGGAGCGGCCGGTTCGCACGCCGCGTGCACAACAAATTCTTGAAAGACGTCGCCAAGGGCCGCGAGGCGCGTTGGAAGCGGACCAACATGCCGTTTGGCGGCGTGACGCGGTTCTCGATTAACGCCATCTGCTGGTTCGGCGACGACTTCCGCGAGCTGCCGGAGCTGTACGCCGCGGACGTTGATGAGGAACCGTTCATCACGGCCGTCGCGCCGGCTCGGCTGGAGC
>DASVCM010000684.1:0-13371 GCA_036381635.1 Lacipirellula sp. | reverse complement strand
ATAGCACTGCATGGCAGTCCTTTCAACGCGGGAGCCTCGCCCTCCCTTTTCATATCATTTCCAGTTCTCGAACTGCGGCGTCCGCCGCGGCGTAACAATGTCGTCGTTAACCCGCTGCAGCTTGGACGCGGCGGGCTTCACCGGCAGGATGCTGTTCGACGTTCACGGTTGAACATCGAAGTGCGGCCCGCGCCGCCTCGTCACCACCGGCTTATCCTGCTGAGTTTCGCCAGTCTGTTCACATGGCCTTAGCGCTGGCGAATGCGGCAAGGTCTATAGCGGTCGTGGCGCAGCGGCGCTTGGAAAAAGGACAGTTCGCCGGCGCTAGTTTTTTGACCGCGCGCAGCGCGTGATTTATATTCACGATGGCTGCCGCTCTGGACCCGCCTGGCTAGCCGTCCCTCCAAAGCATGGATGCTCACCGCACGCGGCCTCGAAAGCTGTGTTCGCCCGCCGAGCGAACCGGCCAATCGAGGCCTCCTGAAGTCCTCCCCTGGCACGGCAGCGAGCATCACATGCATCTTTGGGTCTCACGTCTGCGACGCGTTTGGCTCCTTCTGGCACTCGCGTGTTCCTGGCAACTCTTCGGGCAGCCGCCGGTTGCGCAAGCGCAACAGGTTACCCGATCGGACGAGCCGGTCTTCATCGCGCCCGAGTTGCCGCCTGAGTCTTCAGTGGCCAGCGTGTTGGCCGAAGGGTCGCGGCTGGAATCGCTCGGCCGCTGGGGCGAAGCGGTGACGCACTACGAAGAAGCGCTGCGCGAGTACCCGGGCCACGAAGTGCTGGAGCGCCGCGAGGATCTGGCGAAGCTCCACTTCAGCCTGGAGCGGCGCTACACCGACCGCAGCTTTGTCCAATCGCTACAGACGCTAACGGCGCAACAGGCGGCCGGGCTTTATTTGGAGCTGGCTCGCAAGATCAACGCCCACTATGTGACGACGCCGCCCTGGCAACGTCTGGCGGCCCGCGGCGTGACCGCGGTTGAGTTGGCGCTGGTCGATGAGTCGTTCTGCGCGGCCAACGGGCTGAACATCCCCGCGGAGCAACTGTCGGCGATTCGCCGCGAACTATATCAATTGGTGAGCGGCCGGCCGATCGGCGGCCCCGATGCGCTGGCGTCGCTCGCGGTCGAAGCGGGCCGCATTGTCGAGTCGCGATGCGGCCTCCGGCCCTCGGCCACGCTGCTGGAGTTCGTCACGGCGGCCGCCGGCGGGCTGGATGAATACTCCGCCTACCTCACTGCCGATCAACTTCGCGACGTGTACTCGCAGATCGAGGGCAACTTCGTCGGCCTCGGCGTCGAGCTGAAGGCCGACAACGGCGCGCTGCTGATCGTGCACGTTATCCCAGGCAGCCCGGCCGAGCGGGCCGGCATCAAGGACGGCGACCGCATCGTCGCGGTCGACGGCCATGACACGACGACGATTTCCACGGATCAGGCTGCCGCGATGCTCTCGGGCGAAGAAGGTTCGACGGTCCGCGTGGTCGCTGAAACGAACGGCCTCCGCCGCGAGCTGCTGATTCGCCGCGAGCATGTCGAGGTGCCGAGCCTGGAAGACGTGTCGATCGTTGACGAGAAGTTTGCCGCGGAAAACGGACTGCAACTCACTTCGGAAGAGTTGGCCGCCGGAGTCGCCTACATTCGCATTCCGGCCTTCCAGAAGACCACCAGCCGCGACCTCGACGCCGCCCTCTGGGAACTTCACGGCAAGGGCATGCGAACGGTCATCCTCGACCTCCGGAAGAACCCGGGCGGCCTGCTGACCGCCGCGGTGGAGGTGGCCGACAAGTTCTTGCAGCAAGGCGCGATCGTCTCGACCCGCGGCCGCAGCCCGCAGGAAGATTTCAACTATCAGGCCCACTACGGCGGGACCTGGCGGGTGCCGTTGGTCGTGCTGATCGACCGTGACAGCGCCAGCGCCAGCGAGATCTTTGCGGCGGCGATCAAGGACAACGGTCGCGGCGTGATCGTCGGCGAGCGGTCGTACGGCAAGGGCTCGGTGCAGGGCATCTTCCCGCTCGGCTATGGCGGGGCAGGCGTTCGGCTGACGACCGCGCTGTTCTATTCGCCCAACGGGCAGAAGATCAGCCATGTCGGCGTGACGCCGGGGGTCGACGTGAACGCCCAACAGCGGCACACGGCGGCCCGCCCGGTGGCGGGCGCCAGCAAGCTCGCAATCGTCTCCAGCGACACGGCTTTGGAAGCGGGCGTGAAGGCCGCGATCAAAGCCGCCAACGGACGCGTCGCGGCTCGGTAACGCTGGAGCCCGGTCACCCCGAGGTCCGCCGAGGGGTCCGGCTCGTGTACAAGGCCGAAGTCGACGAGGTCCATGCAGAATTTGCAAACTCTCTGGCAGAATTGTAGGTACACGCAGCGGACCCCTCGGAAGACCTCGGGGTGACAGGCGCCAAGCCTCTGGGTGACAGGGGCCAAGGTTGACTGTTCCGCCGCCCGCTCCGATACTGAACCATCCTTACTCCCGCGCCCCCCCGCTTGCCGGCTCTGGCAGTCCCTCGGCGCATCCCTCTGAAACGGCCCCGCTCGGGCTCACACGCGGCCATGCCTTACGACGACGATGACGATTTGTTTAACCACGAGTTCGACTTCGTGGACGACGACGATGACGACGTCAAGGAGAAGGCCCAGGAAGAGGGCGAGTCCAAGTCCCGCCGACGCGGCCCAGCTCCGCGCGGTCGCAAGGATAAGGTCGAGGGCGGGGAGAAGGCCGACAAACCCGCGTCCCGCGGGCCGAAGCGCGCCGGCCCCGCTCGTCCTCGCCGCAATGGCGGCCGCGGCCCCGCCGAACAGAAACCTGCGGCTCCGGCCGCTCCCATCGAGCCCGCGCCTGTCGGCTACCTGATGGGCGACGTGGGGGACGACGACATCGCGGAGGAACCTTCCGAGATTGAGACGGAAGCCGCCGCCCCCGCGCCGGCGGGCCCCCCGGCCGATCATGTCGTCCACATCTACGAGTACGGCGCGTACAAGCGGACGGTTAATCGCAAGTTCACCGACGAAGAAGCGGTGAGCTTTGCCGAGGAGTTCACCCGCACCGGCAAGGCCTACGGCCGGTACGCAATCGCGACGCCGGAGGACGAAGAGCCGGCGCCCACGTTCGCCGGCGCTGCCAAGGGTTAGTCCCATTCGGGTGGCTGGGCCTCTGAGGGGGAAGCCGGACGCTCGCTTCCTGAAAGCCCCCGGCTTCGCCGGGGGACAGCAGCGAGATAGAAGCGTCCATGTTTCGCCGTCCACCGGCAAAGCCGGTGGCTTTCAGACGAGGGCGCGCCACCCTGGCGGTTATAACCCGCGCAATCCGCACTTTGCGCGGCAAAATCTGCACGCGATGCGCAGTCGGTCTCTTCGCAGGGCTGCTTTTCACGAGGGGGCCGCCAAATCATCGCGGTTTTCCCGCCGGCCGTGTTACCATGAACCGACGCCGCGCCGCCAGCGCGGACCTACTCTTTCCTATTGGCGCAGCCTACGATTCTCTACCGTTTTTTCCTGACGGTTTCTCAGTGGTTCTCGCTCGGTTCGAGGGGCCTTTCATGACTTACGCTAAACGCCTTGTTCTTATCGCCTTCGCCGCGGCGCTTTCCGTGTGCGGTCCGGTTTCCTTGTACGCTCAAGACGCCGGCGAGGGCGCGACCCGCATGATTCGCGACCCGGCCACCGAAGAGATGTACAACCGCGGCATGCAGTTGCTTGCCGAGGAGAAGCCGAAGGAGGCGCTGTCCGAGTTCAATGGGGCGTTGACGGCCGACCCCACGTACGTCGAAGCCTACATCGGCCGCGGCGACGCGCTGCTGGCCATCGAGGACTATCCGGCGGCGATTATCTCGTACTCGCGCGCGATTGAGATCGATCAAAACTCGGCCGCGGCTTACAACGGCCGCGGCGAAGCCTCGTTGAAGGTGGGGCAGATCGACGCCGCCTCGACTGACTTCACCCAGGCGCTGCAGCTTGCCCCGAACAATCCGAAGATCCTCTCGAATCTCGGCCACGTGCTGATCAACTACGCCCGCGAACCGCAGGGCGCTTTGCGGCGGCTGAACGACGCCATTGCCGGCAACGATCAGGACGCTCGCGCGTTCCGCGACCGCGGCTTTGCCCATGCCATGCTGCAAGACTTCGAGGCGGCCGAGGCGGACTTGCGTCGCGCTGCTGAGATCGAGCCGGAGAATTATGAGAACTACGCCGTCATGGCGAACATATTCCTGTTCCAGGAAAACGTTCCCGGCGCCATCGAGGCGCTCGGCCGGGCGATCGCGGCCTACAAGCCTGAGAAGCCGGCTGATCCCAAGATCTACCTGATGGGCTATCTGTCCCGGGCCGATGCGTGGCTGCGCGTCGGCGATGAGGAGAAAGACCAGCAGCGTTCGCAGGCGGCGTATCAGAATGCCATTGCCGATGCGGAGTTCGTGATCCGGGACAATCCGGACCGTTTCCCGGAGGCCGGAATGGCTTACTTCCGCAAGGGCCGCGCCCAGCGGATGTTGCAACAGTTCAGCGAAGCGGTCGATTCGCTCACGCTGGCCCTCGAAACCATTCCGCCGGGGCAGGAGGCGAACTATGTCTCCGACGCCTATATGTACCGCGGCATCTGCTGGTACTACATCGGCTCGCATGATCTGGCCCGCGGCGATTTCGAACAGGCGTCTGCCGTTGGCAGCGGCTTCAACGATCCGCGCGTGTACCTGTGGATCGGTTTTACTCACCACCAGGAGGGCGACTACCGCGACGCGATCAAGGCCTACAGCGAGGCGATCGCCAAGGCGCCGAAATTCGCCCTGGCCCACACGAACAAGGGTCGGGCCTACATGGACCTCGAGGAGTACAACAACGCGATCGAGAGCTTTAACGACGCGATCCGATCCGAGCCGAGCGTCGGCGAGCACTATTACAATGTCGGCTTTGCCTATGCCCAACTCGGAGACTGGACAAAGGCGGAGCACTTCCTGAACATCGCCCTTCGCAAGAAGAACCCCGAGCCGAAGATGTATCGGCTGATGGCCACGGTCCTGCGCGAACGCGGCCGCGATGAGCTGGCCGACGAATACGAGCAGAAAGCTGACGCTGCCCAGCCGCAGCAAGCCGCGGGGCAATAAGCTCTCGCTCGATGCGTCGATTCGAAATCCCACGCAGCCCCCGGTCACTGACCGGGGGCTATTTGCATTGACGGACCGTCGCCCACGGATCGGCAGAGAGCTTGTCAGGTCGAGGTCTTCCGAGACGTCCGGGCCGCAAGTCTGCATCCCGGACTCCTCGGCAGACCTCGGGGTGACGAAGCAGACCCACGAAGCGCGAACTTCGCCGCCTTGTGCCTCTCCCCTGCTCCCTTACAATTAGGCGTTTGTAGGGAGTTTCTTGCCGAGGCGCGGATGCGCCTCGCCCCTGCTGCCGCTCCGCTAGCGTGGAAAGCCCCGTGGACAGCTCGCCTCGACCGTCATTTCTCGCCCGCAACGATTTTCTGATTCGCCGTCTCCACTCGCTCAGCGGGCTGATTCCCGTGGGCGCTTACATGGTCGTTCACCTGATCGTGAACGCGAGCGTCATCAATGGCGACGCGACCTTTTTGAACAACGTGCTGAGCATCCACAGCTTGGGATCGGTCCTGTGGATCGTGGAATGGACGTTTATCTTCATCCCGATCCTGTTCCACGCCATTGTCGGCGTGTGGATCGTCGCGGAGGGGTTGCCCAATCCGCACCACTATCCCTACGCTGCGAACTATCGCTACACGCTCCAGCGGGCGACCGGGATCATCGCCTTCTTCTTCATCGCGATCCACGTGTTCCACATGCACGGCTGGTTTCATAACAGCGCGTGGGTGAGCTACGTCGTGCAGCCGTTTGGCGGCGGGCAGTTCAAGCCGTACAACGCCACAAGCACCGCGGGCTTGGCGCTGCAGAACATCGTCTGGGTGATCGTCTACATCATCGGCGTCGTGGCCTGTGTCTATCACCTGGCCAACGGCATCTGGACGATGGGCATCACCTGGGGCGTCTGGACGAGCGAGCGGGCCATGAAGCGCGCCTTGCGAGTCTGCTGGGCGTTCGGGCTGTTGCTGCTGGTCGTGAGCGGCGCGGCTCTGTTCGGCATGCGGGGGGCCGTCGATACGCCGGAGGAGCTGCGAGCCGTCCGCGAGAGAGAAGAACTGATCATCCAAACCAAGATCGCTACCGGCGAAGTCCAGCCGAACGAACACAAGATGTACCACCCGCCCGAAAGCGGCGACGCCGCGGCGCGGTCCGATAACAACTGACTTGATGAAGGAAAAGATCTCACGCAAAGGCGCAAAGGCGCAAAGAATTCAAGAATCGGCCCGCTACTCACGCGCGAATAGACGCGAATGAAGTTTTTCAGAACTTCATGTGCATTCGCGATAATTCGCGTGATTAGCGGGACATCTTCTTTGCGCCTTTGCGCCTTTGCGTGAGGCCTTTCTTTTGGAAGGCTTTACGAAGATGGCACAGCAACGGGTCTTGGTTGTCGGCGGCGGGCTCGCCGGGCTGGCGGCGGCGATGCAGCTTGCCGAGGGGGGCGCGCAGGTCGATCTGATGAGCCTCACGCCGGCGAAGCGCTCGCACAGCGTGTGCGCCCAGGGCGGCATCAACAGCGTCAACGACGTCACCCGCCAGCAGGGCGACAACGAGTGGAAGCACTTCGACGATACGGTCTACGGCGGCGACTTTCTGCAGCACCAGCCGCCGGTGAAGGAGATGACCGATTGGGGCCCGCGGATCATCGACCTGATGGACCGGCTGGGCGTTCCCTTCAACCGCACGCCTGAAGGCTTCCGCGATCAGCGCCGCTTCGGCGGCACGCTCTACAAGCGGACCGCGTTCGCCGGCGCCACCACCGGCCAGCAGCTTCTCTACGCGTTGGATGAGCAGGTGCGCCGCTGGCACGTCGCCGGGCGCATCACCATGTACGAGGGATGGGACTTTCTGAGTCCAGTGATCGACGATGACGGCCGCTGCCGCGGGGCCATCGCTCAGAATGTGATCGACATGGAAATCCGCGCCTTCCCCGCCGACGCGGTGGTGATGGCCGTCGGCGGCTGCGGGCTGATCTACGGTCGCAGCACGATGTCGATGGCCTGCACGGGCGCGGCGGCGAGCCGCGCCGCTCAGGCCGGCGCCATCTACGCCAATGCTGAGTTCATCCAGGTTCATCCCACGGCCATCCCCGGCGCCGACAAGCTGCGGCTGATGAGCGAGTCGGCGCGCGGCGAAGGGGGCCGCGTGTGGGTGCCGCGGACGCCGCATGATCCGCGCAATCCCCGCGAAATTCCTGAGAACGAGCGATACTATTTTCTCGAGGAGCGCTATCCGAAGTACGGCAACCTGGTGCCGCGCGACATTGCCACGCGCGAAATCTTCAACGTCTGCGTGAACGAGGGGCTGAGCGTCGAGGCCGACCGGCAGTGCGTCTACCTCGACCTTACGCACATCGAGCGCTCCGAGCTCGACCGCAAGCTCGGCGGCATCCTGCACATCTACGAGAAGTTCCAGGGCGTCGATCCGCGAGAAGTCCCGATGAGGATCTTTCCCGCGGTTCACTATTCGATGGGCGGCCTGTGGGCCGACTACGAGCGAACCGCCGAGGGCGGCCTGGTTCCCGGCTCGCCGCACAATCAGCAAACCAACATCCCGGGCCTGTATGCCATCGGCGAGTGCGATTACCAGTACCATGGCGCCAATCGCCTCGGCGCCAACTCGCTCTTGTCGTGCATCTTCACTGGGTTGTTCGTGGCGCCGGGCATTCAGAAGGGAATCGCCGGGCTGAAGGACTCCGCGGGCGACGAGAAGTTCGACCACCTACTCCGCGGCCAGCGTTCGCTCAAGCAGTTGGAGCACGACAAGCTGCTGAAGCAAACCGGAGGCCGCGAGAACCCCTACTTGATTCACCAGCAACTCGGCGAGGTGATGACGAAGGCGGCCACGGTCGTCCGTGAGAACAACCAGCTAAAGGCCGCCATCGACAAGGTCAACGAGCTCTCCGAGCGGGTGAAGAATTGTGCGCTCTCCGATACCGGCAACTGGACGAACCAAAACGTCCTGTTCACGAAGAGCTTGCGCGATATGTTTCCGATCGCTAAAGCGATTCTCGCCGGGGCTCTCGCTCGCGACGAATGCCGCGGCGCCCACTACAAGCCGGCGTTCGATATGCCCGGGATCGACGCCGACGACCCCGCCGAGAAGCGCCGCCAGGCCGAAGCGTGGTGCGACGCCTTTGAGGAGAAGAATCGCAAATGGCTCAAAACCACGATCGCTGAGTTCGACGACGACGGGAATCCGACGCTCCGCTATGAAGAGGTCGACACGTCGCTTCTTCCGGCGCGGCCGCGGTTGTACGGCCTGGTCGGCGCCGAGGTGATTGAGGAAGCGTGGCGAGAGCGGCACGCTCGCCAGGCAGCGAACACCGGCAATGGCGCCCCGGCGAAAGTCGGTCCAGCCGCCGTTGCCGCCAGCTAAATGGCCGGCCATCTCGCCACGGCGAGTCGTCTGCGGAGACCTGGCCGGAGTGTAGCCATCTCGCTCCGCGGGATGAAATCCTCTCGCGGAGCGAGAGGACTACAGGATTCGCCGCGCCAGGATGGCTCGGCTATACAAAGAAGAAACGCTCGCCGGGCGTTTGTCGCCCGGCGAGCGTTTTGTTCCTTTAAAGCCAGCCGCCCTTACGGCCGGCTTTCATCTCTACCAGCGGTTGCCGCCGCCACCTCCATAACCACCGCCGCCGCCGTAGCCGCCGCGGCCGCCCGAGCGACCGCCGCCGCCGTATCCGCCGCCGCCGCGGTTGTCCGCCTTCGGCCGCGCCTCATTCACCGAAATGGTTCGACCATCCACTTCGGCGCCGTTGAGCGCTTCGATTGCGGCGCGGGCTTCCTGGTCATTATTCATCGAAACGAAGGCAAACCCGCGCGGCCGTCCCGTCTCGCGATCGGTGATGACCGCCACCTCGTCCACGCTTCCATGTGAAGAGAAAACCTCGTGCAGCGTGTCCTGCGTGGTCGAGTAAGACAAGTTACCCACATACAACTTCATCGAACGGACTCCAACACTTTCCTGCCGTCCACGCATCGGCCGCCCGCGCGCAAGCGTGCGCAAGAAGCTTTCCGAGGATGGCAAACGTTAAGGCGAGCCGTGAGGTTTCGGCGGCAGCAGCGCCGCGAGAGTAGTCGACCCGCCTGAGAGAAACGCAATACTCCCATCCTCGTGCGAAACTGAAGCCACAGTCAAAGCCCGCCAACGAGAGCCCTGCCCTGCCCAGTCGCGGTTCGGGGGGCATTGTAAGTACCCCCCGACACATTGTCGATACGAATGGCGCCGATTTAAGGACTACCCCCGCGTTTACGGGGTGTGTAACCCTGGTCGTCTCCGGCGGAGAGCAGGGGAACGGAAATCGGCGGGTTGTTAATACATTGTCCACGCTGTTATCGGAACAGTTTCGCGGCAATCTCGGTCACATGCCGTCCCTGAAACTTTGCGATCGCCAGTTCATTCTCACTCGGCTGTCGCGAACCGTCGCCGCCGGCGAGTGTGCCGGCGCCATACGGCGAGCCGCCGGTGATTTCGTTCATGTTAGTGAGCTCCGCGCAGCTATACGGTACGCCGACAATGATCATGCCCAAGTGAAGCAGCGTTGTATGCGTGCTGGTGATCGTCGTCTCCTGCCCGCCATGTTGCGTGCCAGTGCTGGTGAACACGCTTCCCACCTTGCCGATCAGCGCCCCTTTCGCCCATAGGCCGCCGGTCTGATCTAAAAAGTTGCGCATCTGCGCCGCCATGTTTCCGAATCGGGTCGGCGTGCCGATGATGATCGCCTCGGCCTGATCAAGCTGCTTCGGGTCTGCGAAGGGGATGTGGGCGAACGCCGCCCGCGCCTGCTTCGCGCCGGTCCGCTCCAGGGCCGCGTCCGGGACCAGTTCCTGCACCTGTTCCAAGGAAACCTCCGCCCCTGCCACCGACCGGGCGCCTTCCGCCACGGCCTCCGCCATTCGATAAATGTGCCCGTACATGCTGTAAAAGACGATCTTGATTCGCATAGTGCATCCCCAACGCTTGAAGGAACTGAAACCGCCGCTGCACGTCCGCGGAAGCGAAGCAAACTACGCGCCGCCCCTGATACCGCCTGCCGTGGCGACGAAAGTCTGCATTAAGCTCCGATTTGACGATTTGCCACGCCATGGCAACTCGGCGTATGCTGTCGGGCCGATTTCTCATCAATTGAACACTGTTCCCACCCCTTCCAACAAGGAGCATGCCATGCCACGCCGCTTGCTTACGCTGCCAACCCTGGCCGCCGCTATCTGCCTGGCTACGGTGGTCAACGAACGCGCCGTCGCCCAGCAGTCGGCCTCGCCCTGGGTTCGATTCTTCCTCCAGCCGTCGGTCGCCCTGGCGCAACTGGAAGAAGTTCAGCAGGATCTGAAGCTTACCGAAGAGCAGCAGAAAGAAGTTCGCGCAATCAACGACCAGTTGAACGACGACCGCATGTCCGTGTTCCAAGACTCGTCGGGCGACCGCCAAAAAATGCGCGAAGGCATCGCCAAGCTCCACCGTGAAGCGACCGAGGAGTTCAATAAGCAGCTCGACGAAGCTCAGCGCAAACGAGCTGCCGAGATTTACGTGCAGGTCAACGGCCCGATGGTCCTGCAGGACGAAGCGGTTGTGGAAGAGCTTGAACTGACGGACGAGCAACAGGAACAGCTCGATCAGGCCCGCGATGAGATCCGCAATCAGTTCTTCAACGCCGGCCTGCGCGACCTGAGCGACGAAGAGCGCGAAGAGAAGGTCAACGAACTGCTCGAAGACCGCGACGAGAAGCTGCTGGCCGTGCTGACCGAGAAGCAGCGCGAGGCCTTGAAAGCCATGAAGGGCGAGCCGCTGGAGGTGGATCTTTCAAAGATGCCGATGCCAGGACGCGGTTAGCCTACTTTGCGTGCCACTGCTGGCTTGTCCAGCAGTGGGCGCCGGGTACGCGCTTCGCACTGCTGGACGAGCCGGCAGTGGCACTCGAGCACAACGCGGCCACAACACTAGCCGCCGTTTCACCGGCACTCCACAATGGCGGCATGCCTGAGCCTGCGCGCTTGTCGTCCCGCACTCGTGCTCTGAATTTCCTCCTTGCTGCAATTCCTCGTGGAATAGGCTGTCCGAGCCCGCGCCGCCGTTGAGCGGGTCAGCAAACGACAATCGCGTTGGTGTATTTACCCCAAGCGTCGATCGATGAGTGCGCGGCGCACTGGCGCTGAGCGCGTTGCTAAGTGCGGCGAGGATCGCAAACGTGCGCGGAGAATAGAGCAGAGAATAAGAGGACGCGAGTCTCTTGTGCGAGTGAGCCGCGCCGCGGAACAGAAGCATCCGGGAACGTCTTACTGGCAAGAGGAAACGACTCCATTCCCCTATCTTTTGCGACGGTTGCGATCATTCCAGCGGGTGATCGTCATTAGTCGCCGCATTGCGGGACTTTCGCATTGGTTGCAGAGAAAATCAACGGATGAGCCGAAGGCTGTCTCGCGGTCGAACGTGATGGCGTACACGGCTTCTCCGCAGCGGACGTAGAATCGGAGTGAACACTCGACGGCCCAGCGCAGTGGAATCCGCTCGCTGCGAACGCCGTTGGAAACTAGCAAGTCGTCCGCGGTCAGCCAGATGTTCTTCAGCCCGCCGTAACTACGGTGGATGATGTAGACGGCGCCCAGGCCAACGCTTAAGAATAGGAACAAGAACCAAGGCGACGCATCTTGCGGCCGTGCTTTGCCCAAGATGGCTAGTGTTGACGCAACGAGCCAGATCGTCGCAACTCCCGGCGCTAACGCGTACTTGAGGAACAAGGTCTCCCGCGAAGAAAGCCGGAACGGCCGATCCTCGTTGGGAATCAACTTGCCGGAATGGTCAGGAGCAGTCTTTCGCGCCATCGCGGCATTGTAGCTTGGAGAGTAAACCGCTCTAACACGTCGTAGATGCGGAAGCCTTGCTCCAGCGAGGCGAGCGGGTCGCTGTAAACAAAGTTCCTGATGCCTTTTCGCCACTGGCGCCTTGTTCTCTGCTGGCCGCCGACCGTGCTCCGCTGTCGCGTCGCGGCTAAATAGTGGGCTGCTTGGAGACGTGAGAAAGGATCGTGACGCCTCTATTACGGCGAGCGATCGCTACGCCGCAGGCGGAGACGAGCAACATGGCGGTCGCCGGTTCGGGGACGGGGAACACGGTGATGCGGCCGTAGGCGGCTTGGCCAGAGGCGGTCGAATAAGGCGTCGTTGACTTGAGCTCGCCGGTCGCGCCGCTAAAGCGGCCGATGGTGTTGTTGCCGTGCTGGAACAGGTAAAGGTGCCCATCGGGGCCGAACTGAATCGAGCCGCGTCCGGCCATGAGCAAAGGGTCGACGCTGGCGGGGTCGGCGATGGCGCTGGCCGGAATGAACGTGCCCAGCGGTACGCCCGTGACCGTATAGCGGTCGACATTTCCGGAGGCGAGATCGCGGAGGTAGAGGAGCCCGTCGGGACCGAAAGCGATCGAGCCGGTGGCCAAAGTAATTGTAGGAAAAATGGGATTGGCGATTTCGAATTCAGCCGTCGATAGGCCGGTGATGAATTCGCGATAGGGAATGATGCCGTCGGCGCCGGCCATGTGGAGCCAATTGTTGGGGCCGAAGGCGAAGTCGTAAACTGCTTGCGACGTTGGGGGCGAGATCGTCTCCACATAGGAATTGGTCGATCGCTTGTATCGTTTGATTTCTGAATGATCACTGATGACGAACAAGTCGCCCACTGCCAGCGGGTCGACGGGGCGGATTAACGCTTGCCGCGCTTGGATGATTTGATCTTCAGGATCTGCCGGCGAGAGGAAGCCGCTGTGGAGGGTGGCTGCCGGCAGATGGGCGCCGGTTTTGGCGTTGAATGCAAAGATGTGGTTTGAATGGCCAAGGGTATTGGTGAATACGTACACAATGGTGCCGTCGGGAGTGGCTGCATGCGTGGTGCCCATCGTCTCGAAATCGTGGACGAGCCCGTCGAGTTCGTAGCTGACTTTCTGCGACCCATCGCGGGCGATGCGCCGCGCGTAACCGCCGTAGTCGCTGTCGGTGCTAATGATGAAATCGGCGCGGACGCTGTGAACAGCCAGGGTGATGAGGAGGATGGCCAACAGCAGCGCTTGCGAAATGCGCATTAGGCCGGCTCCTTGATTCGAAGGATTTGTTGGCGAAGCTTCGTGAGGCGCGGGCGGTTGCCTTTGCGTTGGCGGCTGCGAATGGGACTTTTGCACTATAACCAGTTAGAGGGGAGAGTGCGAGATTTTTGGGGGTATACAGGCGTCGCGGGTCCCCAGGCGCCGCGACGCGCTCCGCTACCGCGTCGCGGCTAACGG
>DASVCM010000683.1:0-2111 GCA_036381635.1 Lacipirellula sp. | reverse complement strand
TGTTGGTCCAGGTGGCGACCGCCACGCCGTCGATTTGCAGTTGGAACTGTTCGGTCCCGGTCGAGCCGGCGACATGCACAGCAATCGGCGTCGCCGCGAGCAGTTGCCGGTGCTCTAGCGGCTCGAACGCGAGTTGGCGATTAGCGCGGTACAACTTCGCGGCGCCGTAGCGTCCGTTGCGGAGGAAATGACGGCGACGGGCGGAGCGACGGAGCATAACGGCTACCTCGGCTACGGACCCGCGGCCTCCTCTCCGCGGCTGATAAGATGGGTCAATTGCGTAGACGGTGATGATAACGGCCGAACCGCCACGGAACTACTGCAATCACCCAGATCGCCTATCTTTTGGCAGGCCACTTGCCCGTACTTACCGCGCCGGCTGGCATTCGCGACACCAATAGGTCGTCCGGCCCTGCTCGCCTTGGCGGCGTATCTCTATGACGCTGCCGCACTTCGGGCATGGCCGGCCCGACTTGCCATAGACCCACATCCGCCCTGCGTCGCTGCCGACGCGCGTGGTTCGGTTCGGCCCGCCGCTGTTTCGCCGCAAAAGATAGCGGGCCTTGGCGATCAGCCGGGCGAGTTCGTCGTCCGAGTACCGCTCGACGGGCGCGAACGGGTCGAGCTGCATAATGAACAGGCACTCCGATTTATAGATGTTGCCGATGCCGCTGACGATCGTCTGGTTCATCACCGCCTCGCCGAGCGGCAAATGATTGCGGGCGCGGAAGCGTGCGACGGCCGAGTCGATATCGAGTGCTGTCGAAAGCAAGTCCGGCCCCAGCCGCGACAGATGTGGATGCCGCCGTAGCTGATCCTCCGTAAGTAACTCCAGCAGCCGCGGCGAGAAGCAGATCACCTCAAGCGAGTAGATCGCCAGTTGCAGCGCCGCGTAATGCGTCGGCTTCCTCCACGGCTGGCCAGGATGATAGACGTGCCAAGAACCCGTCATACCCATGTGCGAGTGGATAGCCGCATCGTTGTCCAGATGCATGAGCAAGTGCTTGCCGCGAGCTTCAACGTTCGTCACCGTGCGGCCAACAATCCTCTCGCATTCAAACTGCCGGTCGCGAATCCGCGCGTCTTCGATGACGCGGCCTTCCATGGCCGGTCGTAGCGTGGTTGCCGAGCGGAAGATCGTATCTCCCTCAGGCATGCCGGGCGAAGTCCTCCGCTGTTTCGGGACCGCGATGCAAATATCCGCGGCTGGTCGGCGTGAAGCCGTGGCGGGCGAAGATCTTTGCCAAGGGCGACACGCCCGCCGCTTCGCCGTCAATCTGCGCGATCATCACCGGCGACCCGCGCCGTGCGACGCGCGCCAGCGCACGCACAAGCTTCTCATGCCATACCGGCTCATCGTTTGGGTCCTCCGGCGCGAACGTCAGCAGGTGATTTCCCGCGCGGCCGAGATAACCGATCAATTCGCCATCCAACAGAAACACCCGGGCGCCGCTGCCACGCTGCAGCGACATATTCTCGCCCCGCGTCGCCGGCCACTTGAGGATGCTGCCGTAAGCGTTCGCCGGGTCGGAGGCGCCGAGGACGATAACGTTGTCCTCATGCGGTTCAGCCTGCCGACGCTCACGCCGCAGCGTTTCATCCGTGCCAGGCGATGCGAACTGCGCCCCGCCCATGCCGGCGACGAAGTACCCACGGCGGACCCGGCCTGCTTCTTCCATCGCTCGCAGGATCGGGTACAGCGCCGCGAAGCCGCCTTCCACCAACTCGCGACCAACCGCGGGTCGCACCAGCACGCCGTACCGCCGTACCAATTGCTCGGTAACCGCCGTCTGCCGCGCCGTGAGCGAACGCGTCGATTCATCGCCGTAATTGACCAGCGACCACCGCCCTTCAGAACCAGGCAACGTCGCCATACGCCGCGAGCGGAACATCCGGCGATCGCGACCGCCGCGGCGGCGACCTGATTGCCGCGCCGCCGCGGCGCTCGTGCTGCGCCGGCGCGCGCGAAGCGGGGCGAGCGTGTCGTTCGTCACAAAACCGGCCCACACGAGCCGCCAAAGCGATTCGAAGATATCGTTCCGAAAGCCGCCAAGCGCTGCGACGACGTCGTCGAAAAACAAGGCGCCCCGGCTTTGCAGTAATTCAAGGAT
>DASVCM010000682.1:0-6637 GCA_036381635.1 Lacipirellula sp. | reverse complement strand
TCGTCAACCGCGGCATCGGGGCGCTAGTATCGATGGTGCAGATGACGCCGCAGGGCGGCTCACTTTATGATAGCGGCCAGATGTATTCGCACGGCATCGCCGCGATGGCGCTATGCGAAGCGTACGCAATGACCGAAGATCCTAAGCTCCGCGGCCCCGCGCAGGCGGCCATCGCCTTCACCTGTAACGCCCAGGACCCCAAAGGAGGCGGCTGGCGCTACAAGCCGCGGCAACCGGGCGACACGTCGGTCATGGGCTGGCAAATCGGCGCCCTCAAGAGCGGCTATCTCGCGGGGCTCGACGTCCCGCCGCTCGTGCCGGCCCGCGCGGGTTACTTCCTCGATTCGGTGCAACTCGACGCCGGCGAGACGTACGCCTACGAGATCAAGGAAATGAAATACCGCCCGGCGACCACCGCCATTGGACTGCTCTGCCGGATGTACTTGGGCGCCGAGGCCGACAATCCCATCCTCAAGCGCGGCGTCGAGCGGCTTGCCGAGCACGGCCCGTCGAAGAAGGACGCCTACTTCAACTACTACGCCACCCAGGTCGTATTTCAGTACACCAGCGGCAAAGGCAAGGTGTGGGACAAGTGGAACAAGTCGATGCGCGACATGCTTACCGGCGCCCGCGAGACAAAGGGCCACGCCGAGGGAAGCTGGACGCCGCAGGACGGCGACCATGGCAAAGTGAAAGGGGGTCGCTTGTACGCCACGGCGCTGAACTGCATGACGCTCGAAGTCTATTACCGGCTGCTGCCGATCTACCAAACGAAGGCGTTTGAAGAGGGTTTCGAGAACTGAGGCCAGCCCATCGGGGGGCTAGCCCGGAAGATGGTTTGTGGGAGACATCTCCGACGCCGATTTCGCGCTTCTACGGCGTCCGGTTGCAGTTTGGCACGCCGTCAACCGCGGTCGGAGACCGCTCGTACTGATTGTTTACGCAAGGCTGCCTTGCGGCCGCAATAGCATCGCATAGAACTGAACGCCTTGAGCAAAACTCATAACGCCGCCACACCGGCCTGGCGCGATTCCTTGGCGACAAAACATTGACACTTGCCGCGCCGGACGCCATTCTAGGTGCAGTCGCCGGCGCGGGCCCCAACGGCGTCCGTGAAGGCGCCGACCCCTTGTCACGACATACTTTTCCACGTTCTTGGGGACAGGGTTTGTGGCTGCCGGTTCTGCGCGCTGCATGCGCCGATCGGTCGAACTGCAGCAAACGGACGCAACGTTGCCAAGCGCCGCTGAGATTCTTCAACACGAGGTGTGCAGCTAATGACTGAGAACAAAGTGCGTACTTCTCTCGATGGCCGCTTGAGCGCCTACCTGGCCGCAATCGGCGGCGGCGCAGCCGCCGCTTCTTCTGCAGAGGCCGCCGTCGTCGGCAACACCACGGTCCAGCCGTTCGGCGTCAACGGCGTCGTCAGCATCGATTTCAACACCGACGGCCAGACCGATTTCCAGATCGATCACGATCGCGTCAACACGCCAGGCGTCGGCGATCTCGATTACCTGCAAATCGATAAGAACGACGTCAACGGCGAGGCGAACCCCTTGGCCTTTGATCCCGCGCCTGATGCCACCTTTCAGGCGACGCCGTTTATGGACGGGGCGACTCCGCGTAACGATGCGAGCAACGCGGCCTACGTGATCAACCCCAATCAGAAGGGATCTTATCCCGCCGCCCTTCAGCAGGGCGATCTCATCGGACCCCTGTCATCGTTTGATTGGCAGGAGTCCAGCAATTTCCAGAGCACCGGCAAGTGGATTCGCGCCAATCGGCTGTTGGACGAGGACGCGACGCAGATCGACCAGGTCCTCGGCGGCAGGTCGGCGTCCGGCGTGCAAGTGCCGCTCAATGGGCCGAACTTCGACGGGCTTGGCGGCGAGGTCCGGTACCTCGGGCTCAAGATGGAGCTGAACAACTCCGGTCTGACCAATTACGGCTGGGTTGGCGTTCGCATCGACAACGAGGCCGACGCCACCGGCGCGGTCGTCGGCTATGCGTATCAGTCGCTTCCCGGAGTTCCCATCGCGGCAGGGTCGTTCCTGCCCGTGCCCGAGCCCAGCTCATTGTTTCTCGCGTTCGGCGGCGCGCTGGCGCTCGCGGCAGCCGCCGTCCGACGCCGTCGAAGCTGAATTGATCATGTTCGCGGCGCTGGACGAGCCGCTACCCACACGCGCAGGGGCGCCCATTGATGAAGGCGCCTAAGGATATCGAATTCGTATGACCGAGCGACGGATCCCGCGTTCAAGCGGCGTTACCAAGGGTTCACTAGAATCGCGGCTTGCGGCCTACATGGCCGCAACCGGCGCGGCCACGGCCCTGGCGTCGACCGCCGATGCCGCGGTCGTCGGCAACACGACGCCGCAGGCGTTCGGCGTCAATGGAAACGTCAACGTCGACTTCAATTCCGACGGACAAACTGATTTTCAGATTGACCACGATCGAGTCAACCTTAACGGGACCGATCTCGACTATCTGCAAATCGACAAGAACGACGTCAACGGCGAGACGAACCCGTTGGCGTTCGATCCTGGGCCGAACGCGAGTTTTACAGCGACTCCGTTTATGGACGGCGCCTCGCCGCGCAATGATGCGAATGAAGCCGCGTACCTGATCGACGGAGTCCAGGGTTCTTATCCGGCGGCGCTGCCCCTGGGAACTTCGGTCGGTCCGGCGTCGGCATTTGACTTTCAGGAAGGAGACAATTTTCAAGGCAGCGGCAAGCATATTCGGGCGAACCGGCTGATTGACGAAGACGCGACGCAGATCGACCAGCAACTGGGCGGTCAGCCGCCGTCGGGCGTTCATGTTCCCACCAGCGGACCCAACTGGGTGGGTCTCGGCGGCGAGGTTCGCTACCTGGGTCTGAAGATGGATCTCAACAATACCGCCGTCGGCGAAGGGCTCACCGCGTTTGATTACAACTACGGCTGGATCGGCGTGCAGATTACCAACGAGGCCGACGCCACCGGCGTGGTCACCGGCTGGGCGTACGAAACCGAAAAGGGGGTCGACATCCTCGCCGGCGACGCCGGTCCCGTCGTTGCGAACGCCGATTACGACGACGACGGCGACGTCGACGGCGGCGACCTGCTCCTCTGGCAGCAAACGCTTGGCGATTCCGTGACCAGCGGTACTGGCGCCGACGGCAGCAGCAACGGCGTGGTCGACGGCGCCGACCTGGACCTGTGGGAAACGCAATTCGGCGGCGGAGCGGCGCTCGCCGCGGGCCACGCCTCTGCGGCGGCGGTTCCCGAGCCCGGCTCGCTGCTGATGGCGGCCCTCAGCGGCATGCTGCTCGTCGGCTGGTTCCTCCTGAAGCGCGGCAGCCGCCGGCTTGTTCCGCCGCCGGCGCCCCGCTCCGCGTAAGGACGGCTGGCGTGCCCACGCGATCCCACGATGCGCCGGCCGCAGCGGAAAGTCCCTCGCCGGTCGCGCATCTGCTCGAGCTTGGGTACGAAGACCCGCGCGAGGTAGCGGCCGCTCGCGCCGAGGAAGCGAACTCGCGCGATGCGCCGCTCGCCGGCGCTCAATCGCGGATGAGCGCTGGGGACTTGGACGCCGCTCTCGCCGAACTTCACGCGCTCATCGAGCAGCACGCCCAGTGGCCCGCCCCACGGCAATTGCTGGCGCGGGTACACATGCGGCGCAAAGATCTCGCCGCGGCGTCGGAAGCGCTGCATTGGCTGGAGCTGCACGGCGTCGAGCATGCCGAGCTCTCGCTGATGCGGGCCGGCCTGGAGCTGCGCCGCCGCAACTTTGACGCGGCGCTCGATCACGCCCAGTACGCCAGGTCCCTGCACGCGCCGCTGCCGGCGGCGGATGCGATCATCGGCGAAGTCCATTTCCGCCGCGGGCAGCTAGAGGCCGCCGATGCCGCGTATCAACGCGCCCTCGCCGCCAGCGCCCAGCACGCCCCCGCCCTCAGCGGTCTAGCCGCCATCCGCTTGCGTCTTCGCGACTACGCCGCATCCATTGACTACGCGCTGCAGGCGCTTGAATTAGATCTGAACCTGACGAAAACACACTATCGTCTCGGCCTGGCGCTAACAGCGCTCGATCGACAACTCGAAGCGGCCGCCGCATTGGAGATGGTAGTGAAACTAAATCCACAACTCGCCGGACCACATCGATTCCTGGCCCGAATCTTCGAAGCGGTCGGCGATCCCCGCGCTGCTGAGCACCGCGATCGAGCGCGCGTTATCGTCTCTCAGCGCCACATGCTGCGACGACGGGGGCGGCAACACACACCCCCCTCCGGTCTCCTCCCCTTGACGGGGAGGGCTAGGGAGGGGTGATTAGCAGCGTGTACCAGCTTCATTCCCCCCTCCCCAGCCCTACCCGCAAGGTGGAGAGAGCCGGAGGAAACTAATTCAAGAGGCTAGTAATCAAAGCCGCTTACCACGCCCGATACATCAACACACTCGTTCGCGTCGTGACCCCGCCGAACTTCTCCGTGAACCGCCGCGTATCGCCGTATCGATCGAACGTCGCGAATCGAAAGTGCGTGATCCCAAGCTCCTGCGCGCCGCGCGTCGCTTCGAGTTTGAGCCAGACGTTGGCCCACCCTCCGCGGTATTCGGGAGCGACAATCACCGCGTCCACAACGGCGGCTGTCGGCGATTCGCCGTGGGCGAGAATGCAACCGATCACTCGGTCGCCGATCAAGAGCACGCGCGAATACCGCCCGTGAAAAGCGCCCTCGCCCTGCCCTGCCAGCCTCCGCTCGAGCGACGCGCGATCGCCGCCGAGGTGGGCCATGTGAAGCTGCAGGACCTGCTGGCGATCCGCCAGGAACAGAGGGACAATTCTCGCCTCGGCGGGAATGCTTTTATGCCGCCGGAACCACGCGAGCATCGGCGCCAGCCGCGGCTCGAACCGCTCCAGCGGCAGCTCATGCTCCTTGACCGTCTCGCAAATCGAAAATCCCAACCGCCGCCAGCCGGCCATCTCGTCGCTGCCGACGTCGACGCGCCGTGCGGCGTACAGCGCCCGGCCGCCAAGTTCTCGGGCGGCCTGCTGAAGCGGCTCCAAAAGCGCCCTGCCGATTCCCTTGCCGCGGCACGGCGGGATCACGTGGACCAGCGCGCCGTAACCCGCCACCGGCGTCAGCCGCGGGGTCGTCACGAGGGCGGCGGCGCCGACAACCAAGCGATGCCCGCCGTCCACGGCAACCCATTGCTGCGCATCGGCTGCAGCGGCGCCCAGCAGCATCCGGCACGCCTGCTCGTCGCCGCTACTTGCCGGGCGAATGGCGAAGCCGGTTCGGGAAATGTTGAAGTCGACTGGCAAAGGCGCCGACCCAGCGGAGAGGTCGTGGAGTTATAAATCCTGTTGAATCCATTCTAATTGATCGGAAGAACGCCCCCGTTCTACATGAGAACCATTCTCATGCGGAGCATTTAGCCGCGGGGCTTGCCCCGCGCCCCCCGCGAGCGGCGGGGCTAAATGAGTGAGGGCGATGACCGCAGTCCGGCGAAATTGACCAGACCGGCCAATCCGAATACAACAGGATTATCTATTCGGGCCGCTCGGCCCCGCTCTTCCGCGGCTCTGATGGCTATTCTCATTCGACGGTTGCGACCATGGAATCCCGATTTCGCAGCGCCGCGCGGCGCCCTGCGTTCACACTCGTCGAACTCTTGGTGGTGATCGCCATCATCGGCGTGCTGGTGGCCATGCTCTTGCCCGCGGTCCAGCAAGCCCGCGAGGCGGCGCGGCGCAGCCAATGTGTGAACAATCTCAAGCAGATCGGGTTGGGTTTTCTCAACCATGAAAGCAGCCATGGGTTTCTCCCGACGGGCGGCTGGAGCCCTTGGTACGTTGGCGACCCGGATATGGGGGCTGGCTCTAATCAGCCTGGCGGCTGGATGTATCAAATCTTGCCGTACATCGAGCAGCAATCGCTTTACAGGTTGCCGGCTGATGGAGACAAATTCGTGAGAACTTCTCAGCAAAAGGCCGCGACGGTTGAGTTGCAGAGACGTCCGATTGCGGCATTCCATTGCCCTTCCCGACGATCGCCGCAACGGATTCCCTGGACACTGCCATCAGGATGGATCCCGTTCAACTCAGATCCCATCACAGAAGTGTTCTGTGGCGACTATGCAGCAAACGCTGGCGACAATCGAGGAGGCGCAGCCTTTCAGAAAGCTGGCCAGGAGACTCTCGATGATGAAACCGATGATAAGTGGTTCAACGACAAGGAAGACCTTCAACTCATCGCGTGGTGGCTATGGCCTAATTCTGTGTATGACGGGAAGCCTGATCCGAAATTCTTCTGGCCGCCGCTCGACAGTCAGAACGGCGTCAATTTTGAATCTGCGGAGATCGAGCTTCAGATGATCTCCGACGGCGCATCCAACACATATTTGGTGGGGGAGAAGAACCTCGATCCGGACACGTATGAGGGAACAGACACAGTCGCTGACGAAAAAGGCGACTACGGAAGCGGCGGTGATGGCCAGGGGTACTTTGTCGGTTTCGATTGGGACACCCATCGTTTTGCCTTGGATGTGCCAGTGCGCGACACGCCGGGCGCCGATTTGTTCCGACTCTTTGGCAGCGCACATCCGACAGTGTGGTATGCCGTAATGTGCGATGGGGCTGTACGAGGGGTGTCGTACGA
>DASVCM010000681.1:0-8347 GCA_036381635.1 Lacipirellula sp. | reverse complement strand
GCTTTGGCGGCGCTGGTATGCCTGTCGGCTACCGGGTGCGTCTCGACCGGATTGTTTGGACCCGATTGCGGCGACGCGTGTGCCGGCCCGTGCGGCGAAGCGTGCCACGTCGCCACCTCGCGGCGGGCGCCGCGGCCGACGCTGTTCCGCAATGCCGCTCGGCCCAGCGGCCGGCTGTTCGGACAGGGCGGAGCGTGCAACGACGGCGGATGTTTGGCGGCGAATTGCTTTGGCGCCTGTAACTGCGAAGGGTGCGCCTGCGGCGGCCCATGCCAGCGCATCGCCGAAAAAGTCGCCAACGGCTTCTGCGGCTGCTCGCCGGTGGGTCATGGCATCTGCCCGCACGCCGGGGGGTATCCGGAACAGCCGGCCTTCCAACCTGGCCCACCGACGGGGCAGGTCGCTTATCCGTACTACACGACCCGCGGGCCGCGCGATTTTCTGCTGGCCAACCCGCCGAGCATCGGGCCGCGGTAAGTCACATCCATGCGCGACGCCTTAGCCGCGGCCTAACAGGCCGCCGGTGAAGTGGCGCGGACTGCCCTTTAGCTAGGTTTTTCGGTGGTTCACCGGCGGGCTGTTAGGCGCGCGGCTAAGGGAGCGCTGCCACATTCGTTTGAGAATCCCGCGAGCAGGGATGCTCGCTCTACAGCCGCCATGCGTGCACGGACGCACGTTAGGCGGCTGTTTTTATGCGCCGGCCGACAAAGCTGTTTGGCTACGGCCGTTCGGCGCTGGCGCCGTGGGCGGTGCGGCGCCGCCAGAGGTCGAACAGAAAGAACGTGACGCTGACGATCACCGGGCCTAGAACAAGTCCCGTGGCGCCGAAGACGTTCACGCCGCCGAGGATCGCGAAGAAGGCCATCACCGTGTGCTGCCGCAGGCGCTGGCCGACGAGGTACGGGTAGATCAAGTTGTCGATCAGGCCGATGGCGAGGGCGCCGTAGCCGGTGAGGATCAGCGCCTTGCCCCATTCGCCCTGGACGGCGAGGAAGACGGCCATCGGCCCCCAAACCACGAACGCGCCGAGGTAGGGAACCATCGCCAACAGTCCCATGATGACGCCCCACAGCACGGCGCCGGGGATGCCCATTAGTCCGAACATGATCCCGCCCATCGTGCCTTGAATGAGGGCGACGACGACCGTGCCGAAGATCGTGGCATGAATCGTGTCGTCGACGCGCTGAATCAGCCGGTCGGTCTCGCGATCCAGCAGCGGCATCATACTCCGCAGGCTTTCTATCGCATGATCTTCATCGCGGTAAAGGAAATAGAGGATGAACAGCGTCAGCAGCAATTGAATGCCGACGTAGATCGGCATCGAGATGGCGGCCACCGCGCCCGGCTGCAGACGGTTAACCAATTGCGGCGCATTCTCGAGCGTGGCCTGCTCTTTGAGAGATTCCCAAGGCGCTCGCAGTTGCGGATACCGGACGACGAGATCCTCGACGCTATTGGCAAAGTTGCCGCTGAGCAGCTCATGAACGGCCTTGGCGATCTGCTGAGCGCCGACATAGCCAATGCCCACGATCGGCAACAGGATGACCAGGGCGACGATGGCCGTGCAGATGGCGGCCTTCACGTCGCGCGACTCGACGCGACTGCCGACCCAGCAACTGAGCCGGTGTGTGATGACCGCGGCGGTGACGGCCCAGACAATCGCCGGCAAGAACGGATAGACGAGCAGAAAGCAAAGATAGAACGCGATCAGGCTTATCGCGGTCAGCGCATACAGCTTGCCGCGGCTGCGCGTGGCGACGCCGCGCACCTCGACCGGTTCGTCGGCGACAGCTTGGAGGTTGGTTGCCACGGGCGCCTGCGAGAACCTGCAGAAATTGGACGTTTAAGTCCATGCAATTGGTGTTCCTAATTGATTAAGCTAAAAGCGCAAGAAACAGCCCCGACCAAGCTTAGTGGGGGCTAGAGGAGGGAGTCCTTCGTCATCCTGCGCGATGCGAAGGATTTAGTAGGCTGCATTGCGCTGCCAGATTCTTCGCTTCGCTCAGAATGACGAACAATTACACCCGGTTCGCTATCAACGTAATATTCTGGCCGCCGAAGCCGAAGCTGTTCGAAAGGACCGCTTGGCACTTCTGCTCGCGGGCCTGGTTGGGAACATAATCCAGGTCGCACGCCGGATCGGGCGTCTCGTAGTTGATCGTCGGCGCCAGGGCGTTGTCGCGCAGGGTGAGCAAACAGACGATCAACTCTGTCGCGCCTGCAGCGGCCACCAGGTGCCCCGTCATGCTCTTGGTGCTGCTGACCGGGATCTTGTCGGCCTGATCGCCGAAGGCCTGGCGGATGGCGTGCGTCTCGACCTTGTCGTTCACCGCGGTGCTGGTGCCGTGGGCGTTGATGTAGCAGATGTCCTCGGCGTTGAGGCCCGAGTCCTTCAGCGCCATGCGAATGCAGGCCGTCGCGCCGCGGCCGTCGGGGTGTTGATCGGTGATGCGGTAGGCGTCGGCCGTGGTGCCGTAGCCGACGATCTCGCCGTAGATGTTGGCGCCGCGGGCCTTGGCTCGCTCGTACTCTTCGAGGACCACCATCGCGGCGCCTTCGCCGAGCACGAAGCCGTCGCGGTGGAGATCGAACGGCCGGGAGGCCCGCTCGGGCTCGTCGTTCCGCTCGCTCAGCGCGGTGAGCAGGTTGAACCCCGTGACGCCAAAGGGGTGGATCATGCTATGGGCGCCGCCGGAGAGCATCACGTCGGCTTCGCCGCGGCGAATGATCTCGGTCGCCTCGCCGACGGCCTGACTGCTGGCCGCGCAGGCGGTGAGGCAGTTGGCATTGGGACCTTGCGCGTTGAACATGCCGGCGAGGTAGCCGGAGGGCATGTTCGGTTCTTGCTCGAGCTCGGCCACCGGGTCGAGTTCCTTGACCGCCGTCTCGACGAACTTTTTGAGCGAGAACTCGCCGTCGGCGCTGGCGGCGGTCATCATGCGGGCGAAGCGGTAGAAATCCTGCTGCCCTTCGCCGGCGCCGAGATACACGCCGAAGCGGGTGGGATCGACTTTGTCCAAGATCCCCGAGTCGCGCACCGCCTGCTTGGCGGCGCCGGCCGCGAACTGCGTGTGGCGGCTCCGCTTCTCCCACACTTTCGCATCTTCGCCCTCATCGGCGATCGACCAGTTGCGAACTTCGGCCGAAATCTTCGTGGGGAAATTGCTGGCGTCGAACAGCGTGGTCTTGCCGACGCCGCTCTTGCCGGCCAGCAGGTTTTCCCAGAGCTGCTTGGTGCTGGTCCCCAGCGGGGTGACGCAGCCGATGCCGGTGACTACTACTCGTCGACGCATGGATGGCTCTCTAAATGGATGGCGGCACGTGATGCCGCTGTTGAACATTCCGCGATGGCTGAGCCTGCTCCGCTGCTCCGGCGGGCTGTTAGCCCGCGGCTACGGGGAGAGGTTTCTCAGCCAAGTAAAGATTGTAGGCGCGCGGCTGGGCAGATTCGAGGTTGCCGCGTTACTTTGGCACGGCTGCGGGAATGGGACGCGGCGCTGCGTCGAGCGGATAGTCGCTGCGCCGCAGTTTCGTCCCGTCCTTTTTGACGCCGACCTCGAACACGCCGACCAGGTCGAGCCAGTGCCGCAGGTCGGCGGGGCTGAACAGTCGGGCGCCGATCTGCTGGGCCATCGCCTCGCCCATCCGGGCGAACAAGAGCTGCACCTCGCCGTGCAGCCGCTCGCCCACATGGGCCGTGCCGGAAACCTGAGCGCTATCGTTGCGGATCCAGTCGGCTTTCACGCGGTAGGTGAGCGTTTCGCCGGTGCGGGCGCGGCCGCTGAACTTGGCCTTCGACAATTTGGCGAGGACCACCAGCTCGCCAAACCCGTAATACTCGCTGATCAGCAGGCCGCCGGCCTGGGCGATCCCCTCGATCACCAGCGAATTCGGGTGCATCGGGTAGCCCGGTTGGAACTCGTGAACGTGCCCCTCGGCCAGCGACACGCCCTTGACGGCCACGGCGTGCGACCCGCTCACAAACTCGGTATAGCGATCGATCCAGAACCAACGCATGGGGGGCGCCCTTAGGGCGGGGGGACCATGGGACAATAGGACCGCAGGACCGTGGGACCATCGAACGATGGGAGCATGGACAAAGGTGGGCTACACAGCCGTCCGCGGTCCAATGGTCCCATGGTCCTATTGTCCCATGGTCCTCCTCAAGCCGACTTCTTCAGCTTGTACTCGACGAAGTTCACCATGTCCTGGACGGAGAGATCGCCCAGATTCTGGATATTGGGATCGCTTTCCAGCTTGCTGAGATCGGCGAACGGCATCCGCTCCTTCAGGGCGGCGATGCCCGAGGGGGTCAGTTTGCCCTCCTTCGCGTAGTCGGCGTTCTCCAGCACGTCGGTCGGCACCAGCTCGCCGCGCTCGATCTTGATGTCGAAGGCCTTTTCGAGCCGGAACACGATGTCGAGAAAATCGATGCTCTCGGCGTCGAGGTCGCCGCGCAGCGTGGCGGCGGGCGTGACTTCGTCCTCGTCGACTCCCAGCGCGTCGACCAACGAAGCGCGGACCTTGTCGAAGATTTCTTCTTGTGAGGGGATCGCCACTGCAGTGCCTCCGAAAACGTGTTTGATTTTCAAGCCGCCCGACGGATTCAGACTTGCCGTCCGATGGTTCGCGCCGCGCGACGTCTCTATGAATTGTGGTAGGTGTGGGCGTTCCGAAGCGCCGCCGCTTAGGTCGCCGTCGTGGGTATCGTCAGCCCGCGGGTCAGCAGGGCTTGCTGTTCTTTCTGATACTCGATCAGCCGTGCATCGACGCCAGCCAGCGACGGATCCTCGTCGGCGAGGTTCGTGCAGGCCAGCGTCAGCCGGCCGCTGACGCAAGTTCGCCCTTCGACCTCGCCCTGGAATTTGAACGACGCCAGCGCTCCCTCGCGCGACAACTGCTCGACGGTGATCTGCAACTGCCGCCCCGGGGTGACGAAGTCGGTGAACTTCACCGACCGCGCCTCCTCGAGCGTGATCATGCTATGCGCGTAGTTTTCGCTCAGCCGGGTTAGCCAACAGGCCGCCTGGGTGGCCGCCTCCAGCATAAATACGCCGGGGAGAACCGGAAACTCGGGGAAGTGATCCGCCAGGTACTCTTCCGCGAGCGAAACATTCTTAACAGCCGTCAACTCCACGTCGGGTTCGAGCGAGCAAATCCGATCCAGCAAACAGAATCGCATAGGCGCTCACCGGGAGGACGGACGGAAACGGACGGCGATAACAGGCCAGACTGTTAAGATAGCGAATCCGCGATTATAGCCGGGGTGAAAAACGGCCACAACGGCAGGGTTGGCGGCGGGTCGTGGTCACGAAACCTCATTTAGCCCCGCCGCTTGCGGCTAAATATAACCCTCCGCCGGACCTCAATTCACATCCAGTTGATTGATGCGGACCCGCGCTTCCTGCACCAGCGGGCGGACCTTGGAATTGGTCCCGTAGAGCGAAATGATGCGGTCCAGCACGAGCCTCGCCTGCAGTTCCTTGCCCTGAGAAGCGAGCGCGGCCGCCTCGTCCAGCTTGGCCTGAACGACCTGATCGACTTCCAATTGAGCGGCCGCCTGCGACTTGATCCGGTTGATCCCTTCGCGGGCCAGCGTGGCGTAGGCCCGCTGGTCGCGGTCCTCTTTGTCGGCCGCCTGGGTCGCTTCCTCGTACTTCCGCCACGCGGAGAGCGGGTCGTCGAACCGCTCGAGCCGCCAGCCTTCCGCATACAACCGTTCGGCGTCCGATTTCGGCGAGCGGCCGAAGCGTTCGAGGTTCTTGATCCGCTCGCGAGCACGGTGGACCGCGTAGCGATCTTCGAACTCGTCGATCTGCGGTTTGTACTTGGTATCGGGGAATCGCTCCAGGAGCTCGTTGAGATATTGATCCTTCGCGCGGTTCCAATCGACCGGCTTGTCGGACGCCATCAACGGCGCGGCGGCGGCGAAGAGGGCTTCCTCGCTCTTGGGGCGCATGAACCACGCGCCGACGCCGATGACGACCAGCAGACAAAGGGCGAGAAACCAAACGCGCTCGTAGAAGGGGCTGTTGTCCTGCTCATGTGAAACTCGCTTGCGGCGGATCTGCGCGATCTCGCGGCGGTCGGTGTCGACCGTGAGCGTCCCCTGCCGGCCGGAGTACGCTTGCTGCGCCGCGCTCATGCCGGCGGCGACTTTGCGGCGGGCGTCGATGATCGCGCGCCGCGTGGCGTCGGCCGTGGCCAGTCGAATGCCGCGCTTCGTCTCGAGCAGTTTCGCCACGAGGACGTCGAGCCACACCGGGCATTCGAGCACGGTGGCGGAGACGCGCGGCGCGGGGCCCGCGCGCCTCGCTTGCACCAGTTCGGACGGCGTGTTCGCCTTCCACGGCAACTGGCCGGTGAGGCATTCGTAGATGATCACGCCGAGACTGAACATGTCGGCCGTCGGCAGCGCGGCCGAGGGCTTGCCGCGAAACGCTTCGGGAGCGAGGTAGTTTGCCACGGTCATCGGCGAGCGGAGGCCGACGACCTCGTCCTTGTCGGTCATCTGGCAGTCGAAGCCCAATAGCTTCACGCCGCCTGCCGGGGTGAGCATGACGCGTGAAGGCGTAAGCCGCTGATGCGCCAGCCCCGCTTCGTGGGCGTACACAAGCGCTTCGCAGATTGATTCGGCAATGTCGGCGGTCGTCTCCCACGAGAGGCGGCCGCGGCGGTCGAGCAAGCAGCGGAGCGACTCGCCGTCGACCAGCTCCATGGCCAGGTACGGCTGGCCGTTGTCCATCGCGCCGCCGTAGACCCGGGCGATCCGCGGGTGAACGAGCTTCTGCAGCGTCTTCACGTCGGCGGCGAAGTAGTCGCCGCCCATCGGCCGGTTGACCATGTGCCGCGGGAGCAGCTTGACGGCCATCGCCTTGTTGCGTTCCAGATGAACGCCGCGCAGCACGTTGCTGTCGGGGGAGCCGCCGAGCGGCTCTTCCAGCGCGATGGGCCCGATGCGAGAGAGTTGCATGATTAGAGAGTGCGAGAACTTGCCCCAGGCCATTCTAATCGACCCGGCAGGGGGAGCAATTTAGAGAATGTAGGCCTCTCGCTGAAGCGAGAGGCAATCTTCTCACGGAGCGAGAAGACTGCACTGTTCGACTTCGCGGCTCTCGCCGGGTATCCTAGCGCCCATGCGGGGCGGACATGTAATGAGTCGAATTCGCTACACACTCGCCTCGGCAGGGCTGTTGGTCGTAGCTCAAGGGGCGGCGCTGCATGGGCAGGAAGCGGGCGATCCGTTCAAGGACCAGGTTCGCCCGATCTTGGAAGCCAAGTGCTTCTCCTGCCACGCCGGCGAGGAGGCTCAAGCCGGGCTCGACCTGGCGACGTACCGCGAGCAACCTGTGGCCCTCCAGGCGCCGAAGGTTTGGGAACGGGTGAGCGAGCGGATCAACCTCCGCGAGATGCCGCCCGAGGGGAGTCCGGCGCTGACCGACCAAGAGCGGGGCATTCTGGTCCGATGGCTGCGGGCGAATCGGCCCCCCGACGAGGACTGCACGCGGCTGGCGACCGACGGTTCGACGAGCTACTACCCTGGCCACGTCATGAGCCGCCGGCTGAGCCGGGCCGAGTACAACAATACGATCCGCGATCTGGTGGGCCTCGACCTGCGGCCGGCGGACGACTTTCCGTCGGACGGCTCCGGCGGCGAGGGTTTTGATAACGTCGGCGATACGCTGTTTGTCTCGGCGGTGCTGCTGGAGCAGTACCTCGCGGCGGCAGGCGAAGTACTGGACGAGGCGCTGTCGAGAAAATCGCCCAAGGCGCGATCGCGGATCCTCGTTGTCGAACCCAGCGACCAGCTCGCTCCGCGCGCCGCCGCACGGCAGATCATCGCGGCGTTCGCCGAGCGGGCCTATCGCCGGCCGGTGGAGAGCGACGAGGTCCAGCGGCTGCTGGCGATGTTCGACCGCGGCTTTCAGCGCGGCGACGGTTTTGAAGCGTCGATCAAACTGGCGCTGCAGGCGGTCCTCATCTCGCCCCATTTCTTGTTCCTGGTGGAGAACGTGCCGGCGGAGGAGGGCGTCTATCGGCTCGACCACCATGAGTTCGCGGCGCGGCTGTCGTATTTCCTGTGGGCGTCGATGCCGGATGAGGAGCTGCTTACGCTCGCGTCGGAAGAGCGGCTCTACGATGAAGGCGTCATCCGCTCACAGGTTCGGCGGATGCTTGCCGATGCGAAATCGCACGGGTTTGCCGAGAGCTTTGCGACGCAGTGGCTGGGCATTGGCACGCTCGGCGAGACGGTGATGCCCGACCCCGAGCGATTCCCGCGGTTCGATGCGCAGCTCGCCGCCGACATGCGGGCCGAGGCGGTGGGACTGGTGGAAACTGTGTTCCG
>DASVCM010000680.1:0-2196 GCA_036381635.1 Lacipirellula sp. | reverse complement strand
TGGTGTGACCGTTGGTCTTGCCGTTGGCCTTGGCTTTGCCGTTGCCATTGGCGAGCGTGACCTTGCCGTTGCCGTTGGCCTTGGTCGCCTTGCTGCGCGAGAACCGCTCGATGCGGATCGGCGCCATCGGCCGTACGAGCGTGCTGGTGGACACGCCGCTCCGCATGGCGGCCATGATGCCAGCCGCCTCGTAGTAGTTCTCGGCGTACTTGAGCTGGCCAGCCGCGAACGGCAGCTCGCTCAGGTCATTCCGCATCAGGTTCGTGTTGTTACGAACCGCGATGACGGGGATGCCCTGCTGGATCGCCGCCAGGGTCGGCAGACCGACGCAGCCGTCCGGAATGACCAGGCACGAGACGTCCTCGGCCGTGAGCATCGACGGGTCGTAGGCGCCGGTGACGCCGGTCACGACGCGCGGCGCCCGGTTCAGGCCCTTCAGCACGCAGAACAGGTACGTGCTGCTGATGACCTCGGCGGCCTTACGCGGCTCGACGACGCCCCACCGCTCGGTGCGGATGGCTTCGCTCGACATAGTCGGAGCGTGAGCCGTCGGGGCGTTCAACACCGTGCTCGTGGTGTGAGTGAGCACCGCCTCGACGCCGCCCCACGGGTTCGGGCCGCCCTCGCCGAAGTAGGCGCGGTGCAACTCGACCGTGTCGATGTGCGGCGTAATCCGCGTGGCCAGGGCCACGGCGTCGTACTGGCCGCGCTTCGACTGGAGCATTTCAAGCAGGGTCTGCAGGCCGTTGATGGCGCCGGTCACGCGGCCCGAGTCGGCCACGCCCGTGCGCATCTCGAGGCCCTCTTCCAGCACGACGACGTCCTGGATGTCCATGCCCAAGGTCGCCCGGGCGCCCTCGGCGCAGTTGATCGTGTTATCTACCACGTGCGGGGCGTCGGGACGCTCTTCGGTCACCAGCAGCACCCGGTTCTGACGAACCTTCTGCAGGCCGATCGTGCCCATCATCAGCCGGCAGATCAGCGAGCCTTCGGCGTACAGCGTGTTGTCGGTCTGCTCGTTGATGTCCGAGGCGTTGACCACGTTCGGATGGACCACCAGGTGGTCGCACTGCGAAGCCAGGAGCCGGGCCGCGGGGGTCGCGTCGCCGGCGTGGCCGCCGATGGCGCAGTCGACGCCCGTGGGGATCAGCATCACGGCGTTGAACTTGTCGGTCCGCTCGGTCTTCCGTTGGCGGTAGTCAAAAACGCTCGAGGGGAGCGGGCTCTTGGCGCCGGTCACGCCGCCGAGGGCTTCCATCTCGCAAACGTGGCCCAGCCGGTTCTTGCCGACCATGGCCACCCGGAGCGGAGCCGCCTTCTTGCCGCACGCTTCGGCGACGGCCTTCTGCAGATTCTCCAGCGGCGAGCCGTTCTTGAGCCAGCCGGGAACAACCACTTCTTGTTCGAACACTTTCATCGTGAGAGAGCCTCCTGCGGCAGTCGCCCGGGTTACACGGTGCGACAACTTGTTCAAAGGTTTGCGATCGACCACAACCTTTGCCCATGCGGCCTCGCCGGTCATGGCGAGTGCGGTACGCGGCATACGGCGTCGCGGAAATAACGATGCTTCGGAATCGAAGCAGGGGTTCCCGGCATGCAGCCGGGGATGCGACTCAGCGCAGCTATGCAAATGAGCCGTCGCTGACAGTTACCAGAGAACTGGCCGCCGCCAAGACAACAGGCGGCGGGCCGTAAAAGGCCGGAACGGGGTTCCGCCAGCCGTGGCGGAAGGAATCCCCAAAGGAGTCGACTCAACGGCGAAGCCGCCCCCGCCAGTGAAGGGAGCAGAGGGCGACTCGAATGCGGAGAGCGGAGCGGTCGATCCAGGCGTTCGCGGCCCCACCCTTTGCAACGGAGAGGCGCACCATCTGGAAAGGCCGAGCGACGCGGCTGAGAGCTTCAACAGGGGTGTTAAAGAGGGCCGCTGTCAACTGAGGGTTGGCCTTTCAGGGGCTACTGGTGTTATCGGACCGCGATAGGATACCGCCTTACTTCTGAGAGTCCAGATCTAAATGCTGGCGCCTTTAGATCAATGTTTTGCAAAGTATCGGTTTTCGGCAAGACCTGCAATTGCAGAATCGGGAAAATTCCTGGGGCGACAGTATGAACCCTGTCACCCCGACGTCTGCCTAGGGGGCCGGCCAGATTCCTCGGAAGGCCGCGGAATGACTGATTGTGGTCGCAGCACACGAACCG
>DASVCM010000679.1:0-4744 GCA_036381635.1 Lacipirellula sp. | reverse complement strand
GATCGATCGCTCATTGATCGTCGGCGGTCGCTACCAGCATGCCGGTCCGGCGCGCCTGTTCACTTCAGAGACGGCGGCGATGGTGGCCATCAAAGGTGAGGCTGGGCAACCCATCGCGCCAGGTGATGTGATCGTGCTCGCCGGCTGCGGGCCAATGGGAACCGGCATGGAGGAGACCTACCAACTCACTTCCGCGCTGAAGCACCTGCCATGGGGCAAAGATGTGGCGCTGGTGACCGACGCTCGATTCTCCGGCGTATCAACCGGCGCGTGCATCGGGCACGTGGGGCCGGAGGCGCTATCCGGCGGGCCCATCGGGAAAGTTCTCGACGGCGACTGGATTGAAATCGACGTCGATCTGCAGCGGGCGGAAGGTCGGATCGATCTAACGGGCCACGGCGAGTTGCGTCGCGAAGCGGCCTGGGGAAGCGAGGAACTTCGGCGGCGCCCATTGCGTAGCGACCTGGCGGAAGCGGCTGAACTGCCGGACGACACCCGCCTGTGGGCCGCCCTGCAGGCCGTCGGCGGCGGCACGTGGGGCGGTTGCGTATACGATGCGGACGCCATTCTCGACCGGCTGTCGCCGCGCCAGTGACATCTGGCAAGCGGCGATACAACCTGCATAGCCGGACCCTACGGCGGGGCGCAGCGGCGTGAAATGGTGGCGAAGCCCCGCGCCCCTAATCAGGATGAGAGAAGCGGGCCCGAGTGCGCCACCCGCACGGCGCCTGGGCGGTCCGGCCCTCCTGATTCCTACGGCCATGCCGCGCTGCTGTTGGTTCTTCCATTTCGTCGGTGCTATTCTCGTGCTCCATTGCGTCGCGCTCGGAGCAACTGCCGCGGCGGAGCAGTTGCTCATTGAAACGGTCGATGGTCGCACGCTGTCGGGCGAGGTCGACGAGCGGTCTGATGACAACGATCTCTGGCTCCGCATGGCGGAGGACAATGTCGTTCTCACGACGCCGATCGCTTGGAGCGAGATCTCCAAAGCAACCCTCGCCGGCGATGAAGTCGCCGCGGCAGATCTGCGAGAGCGCCGCGCCGATTTGGCCTCCGCTGGTCCGCGGCTTGATTTGCTCGAAGCCGAAATGCCTCAGACAGTGGTTCAGGCCGCTTTCCTGGCGCCGCGAACGCCGCGCGTGCGCAACCTGGATATCATCGCCGCCGGGCTGGTGAATCTAGACCGGGACGTAGAACCGGACGGGCTGTCGGTAACAATCGTCGCCGTCGGCTTCGACGGGGCGCCCGTCGCGGTGCGCGGGACGCTGCGCGCGGAGTTGCATGGCGAGCGCCGCAGCGTCGACGACCCGACGCCGCGGTTCGCGGAGCTGGGCCGCTGGACCGATCGCGTGCAGTCAGAGGATTTCGTCGAGGGCGCCGCGACCTACTGCCTGCCGTTCCGCAGCGTCGCGCCGCAATGGGAGTTCGACGTCATGCCCGACGCCGTGCTGACCGTGCAACTCGGCGCAACGGGGCATGGGAACTACTCAGCCTCGGCGCCGGTCGTGCTGCGGCATTTCAATCCGCTGCGGGATGAGCTGCAGCAGTGGCGTGGGACGCGGTTTTTGCCGAATGAAGTGCGCGGGGCGTTCCGCGGAGAGCAGGCGCCGGGGATGTGGTTGTGGTGGGGGCGTTGACCGCTTAAGCGGTCAACAGCCAGCGCGCACTCGCACCCTCTAAGGTTTTCGGCGCTGGCGCTTACGGCGCTCAACTTTAGGCTTTTTAGCCTTCGCCTCCTCACCGCTTTTCGACGTGCGACGATCTTCCTTCTCGCGCTTTTCAAGCAAGTTCATGAGATCGGCCGGTATTTCCAGGCGCGGTTTCATCGCTTTGCCTCCGCGATTAACTATTGGCTTTTGTGCTTGAGAGCCGGTCCGGTGAACGGATTGGCCGGCGCGCTGGGGCTCGGCGCCGGGATTTCTTCGACGCCGTCCCACGCGTCGTAGGGCGTCGGCTCGACGATTTCGAACTCGCCTTCAATCGCCGGCAGGTCCATCAGCTCGGCGCCTTCGTAGTAGCCCGGCGGCGGGTAGCCGTACTTGTGATGCTTGTGCGCCTCGAGCGGCTTGCCCTGCTTCTCCTCAACGTGCTTAAACACGTCGGGAATTCGCGGCTCCTCGGGGCGAGGGAAGCTTTCAAGCGCTCCTTGGGTAAGCGGCTGTACGCTGCGAGCATACTGCGCGGCAAGATGCTCGTGCATCACGGGCGAATAGGGAAGCACGTGCGGCTTCAGGGTAACGATAATCTCCTGCCGAGACTTGGTCACGTTGCGCTTCTGAAAGAGAACGCCCAAGTACGGAATCTCGCCCAAGAGCGGGACCTTGCTAACAATAATCTCGTCCGTCTCTTGAATGAGCCCGCCGATAACGATGCCTTGCCCGCTGGAAACAAGCACGTCGGTTTCGATCTCGGTGGTTTCCTTGTCGGGAGTCTGTGTTTCCGGGTTGAGCTGGCCGGTCGATACCTGCGGATAGATCCGCATGAGAACGCGGCCGTCGCGTGAAATGCGGGGCGTTACCCGCAGCACGACGCCCACCTCGAGAAACTGCACGCTTTCCATCGTGCTAGTCTGCGTCGTCGTAGTGACGCGGTAGCCAATCTGCCCGCCGATCTGAATGTGCGATTCCTGGCCGTCGACGGCGTGGATGTTGGGCCGAGCGAGCGTCTTGGCGTCGGTCGTCGTCTTGAGAAGCTCGATGATCGCGTCCATCCCCGTGCCGTCCGCCTCAATATAGAACGCCGGGGAGGCGGCCGTGCTTCCGGAACTGCCGGGGAAAGCATCCGGCAAATCGCTCGTCAACGTCGGACCGGCAAATCCGTTGGTGGAGAGCCGGACTCTTCCGTGGGCCATCCTCATCAGCTCTTTGAAGTTCACCCCGGACTTGCAGTCGTCATCGAGGTTCACCTGGAGAATGTGGGCTTCGATAAACACCTGCCGCGGCGGTTGATCGGATTGGCAAATGTAGTCGCTGATGCGCTGCAAGTAGTCCGGATAGTCGACGACCGCAATGGCTTCGCGTGTGCGACGATTGTCGGCTCGGCTGCTTTCGACAACCCATGACTCGCCCGACGGCGAGAGGAGCCCTTTGACCGTTTGATCCACGTCGACGGCGGCGACAAAGTCGAGCTCGAACACCGCCACGCGGCGACCGTCCGTCCCCGGCGGCATATACCCGGCCTGATCAATCGAGGAGATAAAAATCACGTTGTCATGCATCGCCCAGGTGTGGCCCGAGGCGGAAAGGAGCGAGTCGAGGACGGTGCGCCAGGGCTGGCGGTCGAAGGATGCGGTGACTAGGACGTCGTTCGGCCCGGCGAAGACAATGTTCAGCTTTTGCGTGTCGGCGATCATGGCGATCACCTGCCGTAGCGAGCCCTCGCGTACCATCAGCGAAATGAGCCCGCCCGATTCGTTGACGACCACCTTTTCAGGATCCACCTGCATGGCGGGGACTAATAGACTCTGCTGGCCTGCTTCGGCGGGCTGCGGCAGCGGCGCGGTTGCCTGAGCGGCGGCCGATGGCGCCGCAATCACGGTTGTGAACGGATTGGACTTCGGCTTCTCAGCTTCGGCTTCGGCGCCGGCGGCTGGAGCCGCGGCGCCGGCGGCGGCGTTGATGATGGCGCGAGCCGCGGCAGCCAGCGGATCTTCGGGTTCCGGGGCGCCGGGAATGTTGAGCTCGCTCGGCTGTGTAGGACGACCAAGCTGCGGTGTGTAGGACTCAGTCTCGGCCACTACCTTGTCCGGCGAAGCGGGCTGCGCCATGGAGGGTCGCGCGCTGAGCGTCATGCACGTTGCGCAAATCAACAGCGCCAGGCGCGCCGCCCAGGCGCGGATCAGCGGCGGCGGCAGGTAACGCCGCTTGGTCGCAACTGGTTGAACGATGGCGTGCATGCTCCCCCTTGAGCGTGCCGCAAACGGTGATAAGTCTTGGATTAGTCTTCGACTAGACGACCGCACATGAGCATTCGTGAAATCGCCGCGTGGGCTTTTTAGGCCGTCATTCTGAGCGAAGGGAAGAATCTAGTCTCACGCAAGATCCTTCGCTCCGCTCAGGATGACGACCATGACAATCACTGCGACGGCCTGCACATGACGGCCTTTACACTCATTGAACTTCGCTCAGCACGACTCCGCGGGACGTGATGTCGCTAATCTGGTAACGACCGATCACGTCGCCAATCTGGTATTCGTTATCTCCAATGCGGGCCACGCGCTTGTCGCCGGCCATGAAAATGATTGCGTTCTTGGCGGCCAGGAGCTCGCTAATCTGTACATCGCTGACGACGTCGCCCTCGGCGGTTACGGCGGGCTTAGCCCAGGCTGCCTTCATCATGGGGTCGAACTTCGTAATCTCGCTTCGCGGCAACTCCGGCCAATCGCCATCTTCAGCAAACTCTCCAAACGGACCCGCCGCCGGTTTGGCGGCCGGCGTGGCCGCGGGCGCGGCTGCACTTTCGACCGCTTGCGCGGGCTTCGCACTTGCGGCGGGCTTGGTCGCTGGCGGCCCGCCGCCGCTCGTCCAGTTCGACGCAATGACGCCAACCAGGACGAGTGCAAGGACCGCTATCAGCGCCAGCTTGCCCGGCGTGGCGCCGAGTTTGTCTTTGGCCTGGCGGCTCATGAGCTTCCTCGCTGTAATTCTGTATCGCTCAGTTGAGCGCGGTAATACAGTTGAAATTTGACGGTTACGGGATACTTATCGGAATTTTCGGTTGTATCGATTGTCAGCATCGAGACTTT
>DASVCM010000678.1:0-7164 GCA_036381635.1 Lacipirellula sp. | reverse complement strand
CCGACTTCCTGGCGTGGCAGCAGGAGCTTGGCAGCGGCTCGCCGGCATTGCCCACGGTCAGCAGCGTTCCCGAGCCGGCGTCGGCGACCTTGTTTGCCATTTGTGGACTCCTGCTACTTCGGCGCGCCTGGATTCGGTGCGTGGACTCATCGCAATCGACGAGGGACGGGTAATTCGATGAATCACCGACCGCCAAATCAACGTTCGACTTCCGTTGCGGCCGTTGCGCTCGCATGGCTGCTTGGGATTGGCGCCGCCGCAGCATCCACGGTTGATCGCGACTATCGGTTCGGAGACGACGCGCTCGAAGGTGCATCGGCCGGCGTCACACTGGGCTCCGGGCCAATCAACGTCGCGCCCGGGCGAACGCTCGACAGCCAAGGGCCTTCCGGCGCGTTTCTTGACATTCAAGTGATCGGCACGCCGACGCATGTCTCCATTATCGACCGGCCAGACGGCGTGAGCGGCCTTGGGGCTTCCTTCGACGGTCCCGGCTCGGGCGATTTTCTTCGGACGCCCGTCAGCTTGAATGCCCCGAGCCACATGTGGGACAGCGCGACTTTCTTTCCGCCCGCCGACGGGATCCGGGATTTCTCACTGAACTACGAAGGCATTCTGGCGCATGGCATTCAAGCGTGGGTCAAGCCCAGCGCACTCACACAGGGTGTGCGGCAGGACATCGTCATCGATACGTTGGAGCACGGCGCCTACATCACAGCCTCTAACAACTGGGGCCTGTTGTACAACGATTTCACGATCGATAGCGGCGCGCCGGTCGCCTTCGGCCAGTGGGCTCACGTCATGGAGTTGGCCGGCTTCAATGACCCTGACGACGGCCGTTCGAACTACGGCGGCGCGCTGCTGGTCAACGGCGTCGCGGTCGCCGCCAGCGGCGCGGTGCATACCGATTCGAACTTTCAACTCTACTCCTTCAACGAAGGCGCCTTGTCGATCGGCAGCAACCAGGCCGGCGACGGCAATTTCTATCATGGCATCCTGGATGATGTTCGCCTGTTCTTCTGGGGAAATAATTCCCGCGAGTCGGCCCCGCCGGGTGAAGGGAATAGCGGCAACCGCAACGGGCGGGACTGGGGCGACTTGAACCTCGCCGAGGATAACGACTGGATCGCCAACGAGCTGGCCGACCTGGGCGTGACGAGCCCCGCCGACGTGAATCTCGATGGTTCGGTGAACATGACCGACGTCGCGGCCTTCATCCCCGACTTTGGCAGCGTCCGCGTTGTGGACAATCTTCAAGTGGGCGACTGGATCAGCCGGCAAAACGGCGATCTCAACTTCGACGGGGCCGTGGACCTGAACGACGCCTTCATCTTAAACGATGGGCTGATCGGCGCTGGATTTACCACTGGCCTCGATTTCAGCCTGCTCGATGGAGATCTAGTACCAGAACCGACGGCCCTGTTTCAATTCGTCACTGTTCTTCTGGTGTTCTTCGCCAGTCGACTGGATGGCCGACGCTCGGCGGTCAACGTACGCAAGCGCGTCGCACGAAGTATTGCCTATCGGGCTGTATGGATTGGAGCGTGTGTAGTTTTGATGGGCGTGGCGGCGGCAGATCGTGTTTCCGCGGCGCCATTCAACCTCGCGCCCGAGGGCGACCCGATTCTCGGCGCCGGCGTGGACTTCGCCGGCACGGACGACGTCCCCATCGTCGCCTCAGGCATCGTGGGCGTTGTTAACGATCAGGACGTCGCGGAGCCCGGGCCGTTCGACATTCGCGTCGGCCGCAGCGTCGACACCTTCTCCGGAGCGCTCAGCAATGCGTTCGACTTCGTTGGCGTCCTGTTCGACGCGCCGGTGAGCGGCGTCAACCAGGTGCGGGTTCAGAATTTTGCCGCCAAAGACGGCGGCTGGTGGGGGCCAACGACGACCACGCAGAACGGCGTCCCTCTCGGCGCCGGCGACCTCGCCGCTCCCAATGTTCAGGTCACCACCGACGGCGGCCTGACCTGGGCGACGATTCCGACGACCTCGACCGACTACGTCACCGCTTTCTCCGGCACGGTTCGCGGGAGCGGCGTGCCCACGTCTGGCGCCACGCCGCCAGCCACGTTCAACTTCGCCACGCAGAACGGCATCAACGGCATTCGCTTGATCGGCAATGGCGGCGGATCGGCCGACTCCGGCCCCGGCTTCATCGGCATCATCGAATTTGAAGTCCTGCAGGATTTGAACGTCGTTTTTCCGACGCTCGACGTCAACACGGCGACCGGCGCGCTGACGCTACGGACCGGCCCGGGCACGCCGCGCGGCATTCAGGGTTATTCGATCACCTCCGACCCCAGCATTGGCGCCCTTAATCCGGCAGCTTGGCGCTCGATCTCGGACAACTACGACGATTCAGGAAATGGGTCAATCGACGGCGACGATGACTGGACGGAGCTGAGCTCGCCTGCAAGCAACGCCTTGCTGAGCGAAACGCAGCTTGGCGGAGCGCCTGGCAACGGCGGTTCGCTGGGGGCCGGTCTTTCGCTCGTCTTGGGCAATGCGGGAACATGGATTCCCAATCCGTTTGGCGAGGACATTCGGATGGAGATTCTGCTCACGGACGGCCAGGTGCGCCGGGCGCCCGTGACCTATAACGGTCTGGCCGCCAATCCAATCCACCGGGGCGACTTCAATGGCGACGGCGTTATCAACACGGCTGATTGGCCCACCGTGCGAGACAACTTCAATGCGAATCTCGCCGGCATGTCGCTACTGCAGCGATATGCGCGCGGCGACCTGAACGATGACGGCAAGAATGACCGCTTTGATTTTACCCGGTTCAAGGAACTGTTCGACGCGGAGAATGGCGCGGGCGCCTTCTTAGCCATGTTAAGCGATCAAGTCCCCGAACCATCCGCGCTACCCATGCTGGCCGTTGGACTGGGACTCGTCGGCCGCCGATTCAGAAAACGTGAATTTGCCTGAGACCGCAGTTTCAATGTTCCTCTGAGGACCGATGCAAACGGAGACTTCAAGCGATGGTTAGCCGATCCGGGCAATTTCGCTGCGGGCGTTCTTTGCGGGCGTGCGATTGGCGTCGCACTGGTCGCGCCGTCCTAATCACGGGCGGACTCATCCTAAGCGTGACTACGTCCGCTAATTCGCAGACGCTAACGCCCTCCGGCGCGTTGTTGACCGCGTTTCATGCGCCTCGAATCAATAATGCGCCCGTGGCAGAGACGCCGGCGAATGGACTCACGATCCTCACCAACGGCATCATCGATCGCGGCGCCATCGATCGTATCGACACGTTTACTAGCGACAACACGGGTGTCGCGAGCGACTTTGTTGGGCTCACCTACGGGTCCCCCAATCGTTTCGACGCGATCTCGCTCGAATTGGGGTTTCAGTTTGGCGATGGCGGCGACTGGGACTCGACGCCGCGGGTATTCATTCTAAAAAATCCAACGCTGGTTGGCGACACGGCGCCGCCGGAGCTATCTCCAAACTGGGTGGAGGTGTTCGGCGCCACGGAGACGACCGGGCACGTATTCAGCCCCCTGGTGACGCCCGGTTCGCCGACCACGAACGGCACGATTCGGTTCGATTTGTCGACGATCCCCACAGACGATCGCACCGGTTGGGGATGGGCGGTCGGCGGAGTTGACGGCAACGCAAATGCATCGGGCGTTATTAACTTCATTTCGCTAACCGAGGCGGCCGCCACCGGCCTGCCGGCCCCGGCGCCGGCCGTGCCGCAACTTGCTACTCCGGCGCCGGTGAACGTGATCTCAAACGTCTATCACAGTGTAGGCCGCGGCACGGAACCACTAACTGATATCCGTGGCCAGGCCTTTGCGAGCGTGGTCAACGGTGTAGTTGATCACAGTATCGGCGCCGACGGCTTTGACACCTTCCAGGGAGACTCAGGCGCCGCGCTGACCGACTTCCTGGGCCTTCAGTACGGTTCGATGTATCGATTCGATACGCTTACCGCCGAACTTGGCCTGCAGTTCGGCAATGGCGGCGACTGGGAAACGATTCCCCGCATTTTTATTCTCAAACGGCCCGTGGATACCAACACGTCGCGGCCTGAGAGCGATCCCGCTAACTGGACGGAAATCAGCGGGGCGACGGAAACTACCGGGCACGTGTTCAGTCCGCTGGTCACTCCCGGCCCGGGCGGTACCGTGCGATTCGACCTCAGCAGTATACCCGCGAGCCAAAGAACCGGTTGGGGTTGGGCGATTGGCGGCGTCGACGGCAATGCAAATGCAAGTGGAGAGGCCAATTTCATTTCCGTAACGGAGCTCACGGCCACAGGCGCTCTCGTTCCACGGCCCTACGATCTTGAGCTCGAAGTGAATTCAGCGACCGGCCAAGTGCGGATTGTGAATGACACGACGGCGGCCATCGTGCTTGATTACTACGAAATCACCAGCGCGTCGAATTCGCTGAATCTTGCCGGTTGGAATAGCCTGGAAGACCCCAGCGGCAACTCATCTGGCTTCCCGTCGGGCAACGGCACGGGAAATGGCTGGGAAGAGCTCGGAAATCTCGACAACGGAATCCTGGCCGAAGCGTTTCTACAAGATTCATCGACGCTTGCGGCCGGCGGCTCAATCAATTTGGGGAACGCCTTTTCGATCGGCGGAACCCAGGACGTGCTCTTTCGCTATCGCACGACGGGCGGCGAGTTCGTGGATGCCCTGGTCCAATACATTTCAGCACCTGGAATTCCCGGCGATTTCGACCACGATGGCGATGTCGATGGCGACGATCTGGCGCAATGGCAAGGCGACTTCGGCGCGAACGGCTTCAGCGATGCGGACGCCGACGGCGACAGCGACGGCGCCGACTTCCTCGTCTGGCAGCGGCAGCTTGGCAGCATCGCCGCGACCGCAGTCGCTGACGCAGTTCCGGAGCCGAGTGCAGCGACATTGGCAATGGCTGCAGCCTGTCTCCTTTGGCGCAGGGGCCGGCCACATTGCGCGGCACGCTCGGCGAACGCATTCGGCTGACAAATCGACAGCTTCGCTGCGCAAATTTGTCAGGTCGCTGCTGCACGCGTGGCTAGAATAGTGTCATGTGCCTGCCACACTCGCCACGTACTCCGCTTCGAATGCTCGCCCTCACGGCCTGCGGGCTGCTCGCCGCGCTGGCGGCTGCGCCCGCCGCGGCGAGCATCATCACCGGCGCCCAGAACTTCGAGATCGTCGCGCGGCTGACCGGCACGCCGGGCTCCAGCTCGATCAACCCCTCCTGGCAGGTCGGCGTGCAGGGGACCGACCTGGGGCACATGGTCAACCATAACGGCAAGACCTATTTCCTCTTCGGCGACACGTTCGACGCGGAGGGGAGCGGCGGCTCCGGCGGGCCCGACTGGCGGTACAACGTCATGGCCTACAGCACCGACGCCACGCCCGCCGACGGCATCACCTTCGACGGCTGGATCACCCGGCCGAACGGCACGGCGCGGCAGGTGATTTTTCCAGGCGCGGAACAGGGCGTGCCGGGATTCGGTCCGATCACCTACATTCCGACCGGCGCGATCAGCGCCAACAACAAGATTTACGCCTGGTCGATGCGCATCGACTGGGATGGCTTCACCGACCCGCCCGATGTGCCTAGCACCGACGGCTGGATGCTCAGCCATGCCGGGTTGTCGTCGTGGCAGGAGGGGGACAGCCAGTTCCGCGACGTGCCGGGCTTTCGTTTTGAGGCGCCCGGCGGCGGCGCCTATAGTTGGGCGGAGGGTCGCGAGGGCCCCGGCAACTTCGGCATGGTGGCGGCCAGCTACCGCTCGCCCGCGGAGAACGTCAACGATCCCTACATATATATCTGGGGCACTCCCGGCGGCCGCGAGGGGGGCGTCAAGCTGGCCCGCGTGTTGCCCGCACAAATCGAAAATCTGTCCGCCTACCAGTTCTACGACGGCATGGCCGGCGGCGAGCCGCGCTGGGCCAATAACGAGTTCGACGCCGAGAAGATCATCCCCAGCCGGCCCGAAGGCGGAACCGGCGTCGGCGAGATGTCGGTCATGTACAACGAGGCCGTCGGCGCTTGGACGCTGATGTCTATGACCGGCGGGCCGCAGCCCGACTTCGAGATTCGCCAGGCGCAGAACCCCTGGGGGCCGTGGTCCAGCCCGGTGCGGGTCGTCGACTTCAGCCAGGCGCCCGGCGGCATGTACGCCCCGTACATGAATCCGCTGTACGTGGAGGACGGCGGCCGAACGGTGTACTTTACGATGTCGCTGTGGCATCCGTACGACGTGTACCTCGCGAAGGCGACGCTCGAGCTGTCGCCGCGCACGCGCTGGCTGGCCGCCGTCGGCACGTGGTCCAACGAGGCGAACTGGAATCCCGGCGTCCCGGCGAGCACCGATCATGTGCTCATCGACAACGGCGGCGTGGCGAATGTGAACTCCGCCGCGTCGGCGCAACTGCTGGACGTGGGAACGGGCGCGGGCCTGGGGGGCCGAGTCGTCGTCTCGCCCGGCGGAGCCCTGACGCTTGGCGGCGCGTTGCGGCTCGGCTTAGCGCGCGAAAGCCATGGCGAATTGATCGTGCAGGGCGGCTCGATCGAAACGGGCCGCGATCTTACCAATCCGCTGCTGGCCGGTTTGAGCGTCGCCGGCGCCGGCCGCGGCCTGGTCCGCGTCGAGGCCGGCGAGCTGCGCGTCGCGGGGCGACTAACCATGGCGCCATCCACCGGCTCGTCCGGCCGAATGGAATTACTGGGCGGCGCGGTGACGGTCGAAGGCGATCTGCTGGCCGATGGCAATGGCGAAGGAACGCTCGACCAGTCAGGCGGAACGCTTAGCATCGGCGGCATGCTGAATGTCGGCGGCGGAGCCGTCAATCTCTCAGGCGGCGAGCTGGCGGCAAGTCGGATCCGCCATCTCAATGGCGGCTCCTTTCAGTTCACCGGCGGAACCCTCGCTGTCGGCGCGTTCGACGGCCCGCTTGTCAACGCCGGCGGAACGCTCGCGCCGAGCCACGAGACGACCGAGACGCGGATCAACGGCGACTACGCGCAACAAGCGGGCGCCCGACTGGCGATCGAGATCGGCGGCGCCCTGCGCGGCAGCGAGTTTGATGCGCTCGCCGTGACCGGCGCGATGACACTCGATGGCGCGCTGGACATTGCGCTGACGGATGGCTTCCAGCCGATGCCGGGCGACGTGTTCGACATTCTCGACTTCACCAGCCT